>CANHKJ010000024.1 GCA_947460915.1 Verrucomicrobiia bacterium | reverse complement strand
CGCAGTTCTGCACTATTCAATGCTGGCATATCATCTCTCTTGGTCAACGATGATGCCTCCTGGGACCGATTACTCAAAGAAGCGAGCCCTAAGCTAAGCGTGAGTCTGACACTCGAACGCGCGCTACACACCATCAAGCAATCTCCCGAGGCGGCCATGCCCTTGCTTGAAAAATTTATCATAGATCAACCTCAGCACGCACGCATCGGCGAGGCCCGTCTTGCCATGGCATACTGTGCGCTTAAGCTGCAACGGCCCGACCTTTCCATGGCCAAAGCGCAACTGGATTCCATCAATGCGACCGTGGTGTCGGCAGAAAGCCTGCTTGCTACCAAAATTTTACTCGCTCAGGCCCAACAAGACCAAAATACCGTCATCACTCTCAGTCGCTCCTTCATCGCACAATACCCAGATTCACACGCAGTAGCCGAGATGACTCTCAATCTCGGTATGGCTCTCTATCAAAATGGAGACATGAATGATGCACGCCAAGTGCTGCAGAAACTTGAGAAATCACACCCTGCGCAGGCAGGCCCTTCTCTGCTCATCGCCGCACGCGCCGCAGCCCGCACCGGCACACCACAATCACTCACCGAGGCCATTTCCATCTTCGATAAAATCATTGCCGCTGACTCACCGCTTTCCGCATTTGCAGTGCTAGAAAAAGCCCGCACCCTGATCGATGCGAAGTCCCCCAGCGGTCTCGTTCAAGCCCGCGAGGAATTACAAAAACTGTTTCATAAAATCGCTGTCGATTCACCACTACACACGCCCACAGGACTTTTGTTGATCGAGATTCTCTACGCCCAAGGTGGTTCAGATTCGACTCAATATGAAGCATCGCTGAAAGTGCAGGATGTATTGTTAGAGAAAAAACAAACAAGCACGGTCGAAACGCATCGCATCCATTACTACCGCGGGCTGACCTTGGAACAACTCAACAAACCCGATGAGGCCTTAGACGTTTACTACCAAGTCATCGAGTCTGCCAGTAAAGAAGCCCCAGCGGACTGGGACTACCTTGAGCGTTGCGGCTTCAACGCCATTGCTTTGTTAGAGAAATCAGAACGTTGGGAACCCGCCATTGCCCTTGCGAAAAAACTTTCCAGCTACCCAACCCCACGCGCCAACGAGGCCGCAGAAAGAGCCAAGAACCTTGGTCTTGAGCACATGATCATGGATGAATGATTTGGCTCCCAGATCACTAAGAACTTCAAGCAGGCCCCATCATTTCATTCGTAGAGATTACGGAGCTACGAGTCGGAAAAAGCGCTTTGATTGAGTAGAGGTGTTAACAGGCACATTAGCCTCATAACGATCCGTATCTTCATCTAGCACAAAAGTTACACCGGTGACGTCCGTGAAGGAACCGCTGGTGAGTGTTGTCGATGATTGCAATTTCCAAGATACTATTTGCTGTTTTGCATAGCTCAAACGAATTGATTGGTTTGCAAGTTGCTCCACCTTGAGTTGAGGAGAACTAACCGTAGTAGGATCTGCAATCGGAAAATCATCTGTCATTGATGCCACACCACTCACCCACGCATTAGCTCCGTTGACTAATTCACTGCGCTCTATGGTAATCCTTACAACGTAATCGACACTTGCCAATAAAGCGCCAGCTGGAGTCAAGGTGACATTCGTATTCTTCGTAATCGCAGGGGTGCCCGTGAAATGCGTAATCGCGAACTCCGAGGACAACACAAATGTTTTTCCGTTAGAAAGAAGCACAGGTGCCAAGGACGCCCCTAACAGTTGTGCCCTTACACGGAAAATATTCGAGCCATACGTTTGGGTCGACTTATTGACAAAAGTAGAACCTACTATAAACTTGAATGCATTCTGATCAACGATGCCACTCTCTGTTGCCGCATCCGAGGAATAGAACAATGATCCTGAGGAAAAGAACGAGTCATTCTTCCGCTCACCCGTGGTTACTGAAGCCGTGACAAGCTCAACGGCATAACCAAAGACTGTTGCGGCAAAAATTGAGACAATAACAAAAAACTTCATAGAAGAAAAAGTGAGGGGGGAAGCTTCGTTCTATCGCCCAAACAAACGATTAGTTGGATCAGCGGCAGAACGAATCACTTTTGCTTTCGGCGCACCCTCAACATTGATTTCTTCGGATTTCAGTGAAACTTGCTTGCTAATTTTTTTCGGTTCTTCTTTTTTCAGTTCTTCTTTTTTAGCTGCTTCCTTGGTAGAAGCTGGAGCAGCACCGGACTCTTTGGTTGCTTCTATGTCACCAACTGGAGGAAGAACACCTGGGCCATCAAATGCACGGATTTCATCAGACATTTTGTAGCGACGATCCATATCACGATTAGAAGCATCCATCGAGCGCTCATCGCGAATGATCTGTGGCTGAATGAAAATGATCAACTCATTGCGACTCTTCTTATCTGTCGTTGTGGAAAACAATTTGCCTAAGCCCGGGATCGAGCTAAGAATCGGAACTCCCGTAACATTCTTCGAGTTTTCTTCCGTAATTAAACCTCCTAGCACTACCGTTTGATTGTTCGGCACCGTGACGGTCGTGAGTAGTTCGCGGCTGATGATGTCAGGAACCTCATAAGCGTTATCCCCAGCACCAATCTTACGGGGGTTTCCTACTCCTTGGCTAACTAAGGAAATTTGTAAAGTAACTTCGTCTTCTGAGTTTACCAGAGGAATTACTTCCAATGCGAGAACAACGTCACGATATTCAATGTTTGTGCTTTGGCCGCCTCCATTGACACCCGCATAGCTGTTTGAGGGAACTGCGATCTGTTGACCACTGGAAATCATGCCTTTTTGATTGTTGGCAGTAAAAATCGTCGGACGAGAAATCACATTGAAATCCCCGGTTTCTTGGAGAGCTGTTAGATAACCTGTTAGATGATCACCAATCGTGCCATATACACCCAACCCTCCGTTCGTAATGGCATTCACTGCAGGAAGTGGGCCGCCGATCGAACCAGTAACCGAACCATCACCCGTGGTATCAAGACTGCGCAACCAGTCGATGCCAAACTCAAAATCATTACTCAAAGTCAACTGACCAAAAACCGTAGAAATCATCACCTGGTCAGCTTTGACATCGATCTCATCGAGAAGGTTGTTGATGATCTCTACTCCTGCGGGTGGACCTTGCACTACGATGGAGTTAGTAATATTGTCAGCAACAAGCAAGGTGCGCCCAACGAGAACCGAAACAGGTTTGGTATCGACAGATGGGTCACCCAGACCACCACCTGCGGAAATCCCGCCACCGCCTTGGCCACCACCAAAACCTCCTTGGCTGCCGCCAAATTGGCTCGATTGATTGCCTCCAAATTGGCTAGAGGCACCTGCACGGCTGGATGTGCCAGTCGAGCGTCCAGCTGTGGTACTCGTTTGCGAACGACCACCACCGCCTGCCGCACCTGCGCCACCACCCTCAGCGGAGCCACCAAATGCACGGCTGAGCGCATCACTAGCAACGTCGAGGAAATCGCTTACGGCTAAGAATTTCAGTTTGCGACGAAGGAAGTTGCGTGTGTCAGATGGCGAATCGAATTCTTTGATCAAAGTTTCGATGAAAACCAAATCGAGAGGGCGCGCCATCACGAAAATCCGATTGGTGCGCAGATCGGGAATGATTTGAACGGGTGGAGCCTCACCTGCACCGCTAGACCCAGAACTGCCGCCCTGTGCTCCAGCGAGGTTTGGCATGCCATTTAGCTGCGGCTGGACACGCTGCACACCAGCAGTGGCTTGTGTGGATGCTTGCGCGGTGAAAATTTCATTCAGAGTCGCGGATAGTTCTTCAACGTCACCGTATTGTACCTTAATGAATTTCTGGTCGATGTTGGAAGATGGAACGTCGATTTTTGCTTGAAGATCGATCAAGGTGCGGATCAATGAAGTATTTTCTGTAATGATCAAGGCCGATGCATTCGGCACGGAAACGACGGAGCCGTAGCTATTGAACTGGGAAACCACCGAAGTGAAAACGCGCGACACTTCATCAGGCTTCATGTGTTTCAGCGTCATGACGTAGCGCACGACCTGATCGCCATCGGGTAAGCCGAGTGGGCTAGTGACGAGAGGAATGTCGCTCGTTTGTGGCTTAGTGCCAGCATTCGCGGTGGTCAGCTTGTCCCAGCCATCGCCGCCTGCGGCAAAGACGAATCCGTGCATCAAGCAAGATGCTTTGAGTAGATCGATCGCTTCACCGTAAGTGATCGGAGGCGGCTGCACGAAATAAATTTCCAAATCCTTGACCTCAGCCGTCATCACCACGCGACGGCCCGTGAGTTGGCGGTAGAGCATACCAAGACCCTCAGCATTGAGCTTGGGGAAAGTGAAATTGATGTCACAGACTTCGTTAGCAGCAGGAGCTTTAATCGCGCGATTGTCCTCGCCCGCAGGTATGGTCGGCATTTTCCCATCGGCAGTGATGCCATTGGCCTCTGGTGAGGCAGGATTGCTCGCTCCAGGATTTGCGCCAGGAACACCAGGTGTCGGGCGAGCACCTGGCACAGACGGAGTGGGCGGGACCAACACGCGAGGTTGGGCAGCAGGTGTAGGAGCTTGGTTCGGGGTTTGACCCACCACCCAGAACAAGAGCAGCGATCCGAGGCCGGAATAATAAAGAGCGCGTTTAGACATAAAGATTAGGGAAAAGAAGTTGCGATGGTTTTGCGAAAATGAGTTTTACTGAGGTGGCAGATTTTGTTGTTGCTGCTGTTGCAGTTGCTGGAGCTGTTGTTGTTGAAGCAACTGTTGCTGCTGCATTTGCAATTGAATCTGCTGTTGTTGCAATTGCTGCTCCATGGCCTGTTGCTGTACTTGGGGCTGGGCGGGCGCTTGAGGCGGAGCCGGAGTGGGAACAAGGGTGCGGAGACGAGGTTGTCGGTCATTACCAATACCACGATTGTTGCTCAGTGGCTGCCCCGGAGCTGCCGGCTGAACACCAGGCTGGCCACCAGCTGCGGGAGCAGGATTATTAATGGTGAGCATTTTGGAATCAAATTCGACGATTCCTTGTTTGTCACCATTTTGCAGGGTAACTGTCGTCGCAGTGTAGTCCATACCGCCATCTTTGACGCTCACGACTTTGAACTCGGAGTGCACGCCTGGCTGGATGATTTTTTTCTCATCAGGCTTTTTCTTATTGAGCAAGATCACAAAGTAGCCGTCAGGAAATTTCGTAACGCCACCGAGCGCCCACTCATCCATCGGGTTGATCTCCGGGCCCGTATTTTGCGATACTGGTGGCGCAGGCGTCGTAAAGGGAGAACTGGTATGCAGTGTCAAGTAGCGCGAGGGCAAAGGCTTTTTCGGCGCATCTGCCAAGAGCGGAGCAGTCAAAGAAATCAGCAAAAGGAATGTTTTCATAACGAGCAGATGTTATAGTTCAGGAGGAAGTGGGACGAACCACTGATCAAAGGTAACGATGCAATCAATCAGCGAATCTTCCTCTTTGTTCGGGCTCATGACGATTTCAGAAATCACTCGAAAGTCATCGGGCGAATGCATACGATCAAACCACGCATAGAGATTTTTTTCTTCACCGGTGACGGTGAATTTTACTTGTGCCACCCCGTAACGATTAGCCGCAGTTTCCTCTGCTGGCGGAGTGTCGAGAATGTCCATTTTTTTCACAGTCATGCTCGCACGTGTCGCCTCAGAGGATGCTAGCTGCTGCAATTTCGTGGGCACCTGCTCGCTTGCCTGTGGCTCAGGTTCGTGCTCGGCCAGCCAATCGATTTCATCTTGTACATCATCACGGGATTTCAAGTACAGCTCAGCATCGCGCAGGGTTGTTTCCGCTGCGGCACGATTGGCTTTGATTTCCAAACTCTTATTGACGTAGGACTTATAGCCCCAAAGGCAAAAGAGAATGACACCAGCAGCGGCGAACATTCCTAATAATTTTTTTTCTCGTTCTGACATGGAAAATGACTAATTTGCTAAACTTGCTTACATTACTAAAACCACCGTAGTTCATTTCTGTTCCCTAAATGCGGAAATATCTGCGAATTTTCGTGGATTTTATTGCGCTTCTTGCGGCACGGCACCCTGAATGGTAAATTCCCAACCTTTGGAAGTATTGTTCGGTGGAGGAGCAACAAACTTGTAACGACTCAGCTCCTCGTTTTTATTGATCGCAAAGCTAAATTGTCCAATCGGCGGAGCGTTATCAGCATTGCCTTTGATGCGGATTTCGTTCGCATTGATGGTTGCTTCCGTAAAACGCACTACTCCCTTAGGCTGCGGCATGCTGCGGGTGATACGCAAGAGGTTTTCCACCGGCCATTGATCTTGATCAACTACGGGGCCTAGCTCATTCCATTTTGCCTTGTGGTCCTGAAATGCTAGCACCTCTGGCTCGACTGCTTTGGCTCGGGCCATCAGCGCTTTTGTAGCGTTGATGTCCTGGTAAAACTTCCAGCCAACCCAGCCCAGCAGCCCGACGACGACCAGTGCGACTAGAGACAACGCAGCAGTCAATTGCTGCTTCTTCGCTCTTTCACGGCGCTCCGCGTGAACATCGGCAGGCAATAGCTTGCTGGGCTCCATCGATAAAGTAGGATCGGGACGACGACCGACCGACGCCGAAAAACCGTAAGCATCAGCCAGTGCGCCAGCTTCTCCTAACTCCCCGTCCGGATGCCAAACTTGAATTTTATCGGGCGTAAACTGGATGCCTTGGAAGGTCAATTGCACTTGCGCGAGTCGCATATCGCGCAACAAGGTCTCATCAGGATGCTCAGCATCGTTAGATGTCGATTGCGCATAGAGCATTTTTCCCTTTTGATAAAAAGCAAACACCCAGTGGCCCAATTCTTTCCAGGTTGCGATGCCATCGCCATCGAAGTGATACGCACGCGGTGCGTAGTCGAACTCCTTCGGGCTGCGCAAGGGCAAATCTCCATCCACAGGGGCGCGAAGCACCACGGTCGTGAGCACCGCGCTGTCTTCTGCCTTTTCCATGACAAATTGATCGATCAACTGCCCAGCACCAGGATCGATGCGCACTCCCATGCGCTCACTGTGCATCAGGGCCAAGTCGGCAAAAAGACTTTCATCTGCCGTCGTCGTTTTGAACGGCATGACAGTGGCATCTTTCACTGGGAAAAAGAAGACGACATCCTGAGCAGGCAAGCCTTCCAAGTCACCCGCGCGCGACAACAAAGTAACTTCTTTGCGCTGCAATCCCGAGGGTGGTGGACCTTCCCAGATTTCCCATCCGGCGACTCCCGGAACCAATACAATCACATCTCCTTTGTTACTCACGGCACTACTTCTTCGGTTTTTTCTAAAATGGCGGGCTTGCCGGTGCGATTGCGCACGACAAGAATAATTTTGCGTTTGGTATCACCAGCGGTACCAATGCTCTCAATGCGGGTCGTTTGATCATTCACTGCCAAGCGAGGCGTGATCACTGGAGCATAAAATTCAGGAACGCGCAAGATGTCTAGCACACCATTTCCGCCTTGTCCTCCTGCTAGACCTTGAAATGGGGCATCATCCTCTGTGCCACGGATGCCGTCAGCACCACGCACAATCTCCACCAGCGAGTCTGCATCATCGCGATTGCACTCAGCGGCGATCGAAATTTTTTCTGCATCAGCTTCATTGACATCAAGACCCGCAGCACTCCAGACCGTAAACCACTCACGCCAATCCGGCTTGACCCGCTCGACTAGCTCCATGCCCTTGACCAGTCGCATTTCCTCTAACGAATAAAAGGGCCGATTGAAGGGCTGATTGATGCGACCTAGCTCCTCATAGTATTCTTTTTCCGCACCGTTCAATTGAATTTCGTCGTTCGAATCCACCCAATCATACATCGCATCGGCAATCTCCTGAGCGATGTCTTCATCGATGCCCCAGTAAATGAAAATTTCCTTCACCAGCTTCTTATCATTCGTCGTCAAGAGAAGATGGTTGATGTTAAAACGATCACCCTCTGAGCGAAGCTCCACGCGATAGCTCGCACCATCAACACCGCTCGCCAATAAAATGGGATCATCTCGCTTCACCGCTGGATTCACTCCCACTGCAATCCCCATTTCCGCCGCCTGACGAGCACGGAAACCATTGATCTGAGAGTCCGCCACATTCAACTCAAACGACAACAACTGCACCGCCGTCAATGCAGCGAAAGAAATCACCGCAATCAACCACAGCACCGCGATCAGCGCCATGCCACGA
Source organism: Verrucomicrobiia bacterium (assembly GCA_947460915.1). GTDB lineage: Bacteria > Verrucomicrobiota > Verrucomicrobiia > Verrucomicrobiales > Akkermansiaceae > UBA956. The sequence continues at coordinate 12,241 of CANHKJ010000024.1, read as the reverse complement.
TTGTTTTTCGATTTCTGAAATGCTTTGTGTTTCATAGAACTAAATCACTCATTCAGTCGGTTTGAGGTCTGGGATTTTAATCGGATTACTATCTCCGCCACCCTGTTGACCTTGTTGCCCCGTATTACGGATCACCGTTTGCGGGTTTACCTTCGGTACAATCCAAAAAATCTGTTTGATCTCATCACCATAGGCACCTTGTGCGGTGACTAGTTCAAGCTCTAGTGGCAAACGACCTTGCAAATCCCAATCATCGGCCCAATCCATCGAGCGACTGTCCAACGCCATCCATTCAAAAAATCGAAGGTCTTCCATCAAGGTCACTTCTGCAAATGGCTCTTCGCGATCTACATCCAGCACCTCCGTATCCGTCAGCACGGGATTCTCATAGTAACGCATTACCACATCGATGAATCCATCACGCTGCTTTACTCCACAAATCTGCACCGCTTTAGCCACTCGCTCTACCCCGCCCCAAGTAAATGCCAGTGGCACATTTTGCAAAGTCAGTGTAGACTCATACGGCTCTACGCCCTTACTCATCTCTAATTCCATGCGCGTATTCCCAGGCAAGGAAGTGAGCTGCATTTTCATCATCTCGAAAAAACTCTCGCGCAAGCTGTTTTCATCCTGCTGCTTGCTGATTCCATTCGCCAGCTGGATATTTGCCGTTGCCAAACGCGCACACAGAATGATCAGGGCAGCCATCATGCCAAGGGCGATCACGACCTCGATCAAAGTAAATCCACGATGGAATCTCGATTTTGCGCGTTGATGCTTCATGGCTGGTATAACCTCCCATATCTCCACGTTACCGCAGAACGTTCCATTTCTGCGCCATCTTGCATATAGAAAGCTGTCACGGTGATCCGCCACATGTCCTGCAGCAGTTGGCCATCTTGATTTTCCATCTCCTCCATGCGCTCATAGACCGTTTGTATATCCACTTGGCGCTCGTCCAGTTCCATCACGGCCTCGCCTTCCTCCAATACCGGCACCGCGAGCGCCTCGTCGAGAGCGCTGGCCAGGATCCGCGTAATCTGCATTTCCCGCGCCGCCATATCTGAGGCATCTGCCGCTTTCTGCAACGCTAAGGTAAATCCCGTAGCTGCGAGAGAAAAAATCGCCATCGCCAAGACCACTTCTAGCAAGAGATAACCCTTGCGAGTGCGCTGACGAAGTTTGCTTGTCATTCGATTCATTTTCATCGTCTTGCCTCCATGCTGCTATCTCGAATTCCCGCCGAAAGCGGATGAAAATCCATCTCCATCCAACCGTCATCATAATCAATGCGCACCGACATCGGCTCGCAAATCCCATTCGGATCGAAACGCCAGACCTGCGGATCATTCCGCAGCATCGGCACAAAATTCACGGCTCCCCAGCGCCGCACCGATAGCGCAAATTGATCAATCATCAAGGTTTCACGCACAGGCGGAAACTTCGGCCCAGCCATGCCACCATCGAGCATTTCCTGCTCCATTTCCAAGCGAGCTTCCAATTCTTCATCTGTGTAGCCCGCCTCCGCCAAAGGGCTCATGCGCGCACTATTTTCAAAAAATGTAATCGCATAAGGGCGCTGCTGCACCATCGCAATCGAGCGAGCTTTTTTCGATAACAACTCCAAATCTGCCGCTGCCGACTTGAGCTGCCTCTCGGATGAGGTGACGATAAACATCGCGATCGCCCCGCCCATTGCCATACCAATCAGCGCAAGCACGATCACCATCTCCAGCAACGTGAATCCCCGCGCGCTATGGCGCAAGAATCGCTGCTGATGGATGGTGTCGTGTTTCATGAGCCTGAATTGTTAGACGAGTGAGAGAAAATCAATCTTGGCTGGACATGTCGTCCTCTGAACCCGCAATGGCGTCTTTGCCTTTGGTTTTCAGTTCGAATTCCGATGGCACTTTCGAACCTGGGAATTTGTATTCATACTCCTGACCCCATGGATCAAGAGGTACTTTGTCAGCAAGAGCTGTCCATGACTTAGGAGCTGGCGTGCCGCCAGGGCGTGTCACCAAGGCCTTCAACCCCTGTGCTGTAGAGGGGTAGAAACCATTGTTGATTTTATACATCTTGAGCACACTGCCGAGCGAATTGAAGTCACCCTTCACTCGTTGAATCGCAGCACCTTCGCCCACTTTGCCCATCACGCTGATCGCGCCGCCGATGATCAAACCGATAATTCCCAATACGATCACCATCTCCAACAAGGTGAAGCCTTTCGCGTAACGCATTCTGCCAATGTGTGTTTTGTTTATTTTCATAGTGTTTGCTTTAGAGGTTTCAGAGCATCGCTCCGTCACAGAATGTAACACCAGAGCGCGGAAGATTTGTCAGTATTATTTAAAAAAATATACTATTTCCCTCGTAGCAAACGCGCAGGCTCAAATTTCCCGCCATTCTGCCAAGTTGTCACTTGATTTCAGCTCGTCTCCACACTAGAAAATCCGCATGTCACACGTTCTCATCATCGGTGCTGGCGGAGTGGGTAGCGTGGTCGCTCACAAATGCGCCCAAGTTTCCTCCGTTTTCACCAAAATCACTCTCGCCTCACGCACCAAATCCAAATGCGATGCCATTGCACAATCAGTGCTCTCACGCACCGGTGTCAGTATCGATACCGCAGCCATTGACGCCGACGATGTCGCCGCCACCACGGCCTACCTGCTAGCTCTCAAGCCTGACTTGGTGCTGAATGTCGCCCTGCCCTACCAAGATCTTCCGCTGATGGATGCTTGCCTTGCCGCTGGCGTTGATTATCTCGATACCGCCAACTACGAGCCCCCCGATGTCGCCAAGTTCGAATACTCGTGGCAGTGGGCCTATCAGGAAAAATTCACCAAAGCTGGACTCTCCGCGCTGCTCGGCTCTGGCTTCGATCCCGGCGTGACCAATGTTTTTACCGCATGGGCGCTCAAGCATCACTTCGATGAAATTCACACGCTCGATATCATCGATGTTAACGGCGGCAATCACGGCCACGCCTTTGCCACAAATTTCAATCCTGAAATCAACATCCGCGAGGTCACCGCACCTTGCCGCCACTTTGAAGACGGCGATTTTGTCGAAACCCCCGCCATGTCGCAACACCAAGGCTTCACCTGCCCCGATGGCGTCGGCAGTTATGAAATCTACCGCATGTATCACGAGGAGCTCGAATCCCTCGTCAAGTACATCCCCACCATCAAGCGCGCGCAATTTTGGATGTCGTTCTCGCCGAACTACCTCAAGCACCTCGAAGTACTGCAAAACGTCGGCATGACCCGCATCGATCCCGTCGTTTACCAAGGCGTCGAAATCATCCCGCTGCAATTCCTCAAAGCTGTGCTGCCCAATCCAGGCGACCTCGGCGTAACCACCAAGGGCAAAACCTGCATCGGAAACGTCATCACCGGCCTCAAGGACGGCAAGCCAAAGGCGATCTACATCTATAACATCTGCGATCACGAAGAGTGCTTTGCCGAGGTCGGCTCCCAAGCCATTTCCTACACCACTGGTGTGCCCGCCATGATCGGAGCCAAGCAAATGCTCGAAGGAAAATGGCGCAAACCCGGCGTCTGGAACATGGAACAATACGATCCCGATTCCTTCATGGCCGACCTCAATCAACATGGCCTGCCTTGGCAGTTCAAAGAGCTGACTCAAGAGCAAGCAGCCGCCTTCACCGTGGCGTAAGTTGAAAGTAGATTAAACGTAGAGTTCGCAAAGGCGCTAAGACGCAAAGGTTTTGATGTGATTGAGAAATCACCTTACCTTTGCGAACTTAGCGCCTGTTTTGTGCTTAGCCACAGAGTTTTTTAGTAAAAAAAACAAAAATCACAGAATAGAAGAAGATAACTGGTAGAGGAATCAAAATCCCATCCTGTAAATCTTGAAAATCCTGCCATCCTGTCTGAAAAACCGCCACCAATAGAGCAGACAATTTTTTCCCGAACTGCTCATCCTCGTATGCTAAAGCTCCGGCGGACAAGCTGCTCTCTCAAACAAAAAAACGCCGACTGTTTCCAGTCGACGTTTGATAAATGGATCGCGAGAAGAGCAATTACGCTTCAGCTTTGGCCTCTTCAGCCTCAACTACAGGAGCTTCTTCTTTCTTCGCAGGAACATCGCAGAACTCGATGTAGGCCATCGGCGCGGCATCGGTCATACGAGCACCCAACTTGGTGATGCGGCAATAACCACCTGGACGGCTCGCTGCGGCAACGGCCACTTCGGCGAAAAGTTTTTGCACGATCGGCTTCTGGCGCAAAAATGCGATCGCCTGACGACGAGCGTGGAGGTCACCGCTCTTGCCGAGGGTTACCATTTTTTCTGCAACCGGACGCAGAGCTTTCGCCTTGCCAAGGGTGGTTTTGATACGTCCATGCTCAATCAAGCTGCACACAAGATTGGACAACAAGGAACGGCGATGCGCTGCGGTGCGCTTTAATTTTGATTTACTGCTGCGATGTCTCATCGGAAATGTTCTTTTAAGTTATAGGGTGTGGGAAATAAGGGATTAGTCGTCGAGGTTTTGTGCGATCAGGTCAGCCAGACCTACTTGCGATTCCTCTTCGCCACCAAGGCGCGGTGCGCGGAAGGCGACGGAAGGACCGGAGTAGAGCGATGGATCGATCGACATGCCCAATGACAGTCCGAGTTCGACCAATTTGTCTTTGATCTCGTTAAGCGATTTTTTGCCGAAGTTGCGATACTTGAGCATCTCCGCTTCCGATTTGGTAGCAAGTTGGCCCACGGTCGTGATGTTGGCATTGTTGAGGCAGTTTGCGGCACGGACCGAAAGCTCGATCTCGTTCACGCTCATGCTGAGAAGTTTCTTCAGCGCTGCATTTTCTTCGGTGGACTCGGCAGGAGCTTGGTCGAAGGCGATGAGCTTGTCGTCATAGTTGACGAATACGTCGAGGTGATGACGCAGGATGGCGGACGCTTGGAGCAAGGCATCTTGCGGAGTGATGCGACCATCGGTCCAGATGTCGAGCACGAGTTTATCGTAGTCAGTCATTTGCCCCACACGAGTGGTGTCAACGGCGTATTTCACGCGAGTCACAGGCGAGAAAATCGAGTCGATCGCGATCACGCCGATGGCTTGATCCTTGCGCTTGTTTTCTTCACCAGTGGAGAAGCCACGGCCAACGCGCACTTCGAATTCGCAATCGAATTTCACCTTGCGGTCAAGTGTGCAGATCAATTGATCTTTGTTCACCACTTCGTAAATGTTGTCATCAAGGATGTCACCGGCGGTAACCAGACCATCGCGCTCCACGTGAATCTTGAGCACGCGTGGCTCTTTGTCGTGATGGAGGAACTTGACTTTTTTGAGGTTGAGAATGATGTCAGTCACATCCTCTACTACGCCTGGCAGGCTAGAGAATTCGTGTTGCACACCAGCGATGCGCACGGACGTGATGGAGGCACCTTCTAGCGAGCCGAGCAATACGCGGCGCAGAGAGTTGCCGAGGGTGTGACCGTAGCCACGCTCGAAGGGTTCAGCAACGAATTGTGCGTATACATCAGTGGCGGTGTCCTCGTTTTTCACGAGACGATTAGGTACTTCGAATCGACCAAGCTGGGTCGCTTTTTTAACTTCTTCAGTTTCTGTTGACATAATGGATCAGTGAGTAGCCGGGTTACCCTCCGTTGCGAGCGGGTCTGAATGAAAAAAATCCATACAGATCGAGGACCGACGGCGTTGTAGGCTCGCGGGGCGGCGAATAAAGGGTATCAGAACCGATTTGGCAACTCATTTTTTCAGAATTGCCGCAAAAAGTGCAGTTTTTTGCAATAAATCCTTAAGAATCAGAAAAAAATGCTGGTAGAACTCGGTTAAAGTGCTAGACTCCACCGCGCTAACCCATGTTATCCCATGAGTAATTACACATCCAAAAGAAACCTGACACGCTTCACGTATGAAAACTCTGCCTTCCTCGGTTGGAGGCTGAACATTACCCGCAAGGGTAAGTCATTTGTGAAGTATTTCTCAGACAAACAATACGGAGGTCCCAAAGAAGCCCTTGCCGCCGCTGAGGCAGCATTGACGGATTTGAAAGACGTCCTTGGCAAAGCGAAGCTCGTCAACGGCACGCATACGGACACAACGCTCAAAAAAGGCGCTAAAATCCTCAAAGCCAAGTAATTGACCGTGCATTGCCCGTGACTCCCCCGAAATCACGAACAACACGCTATCTCAGATCGGCGAAACTTTTCCTTGCGTCCTAGCCAGATCGCGCTTTTGGTAGTGGGACATGAGCCACACGCATCAAACAGGCATCTACTGGTTCCGCAGGGACTTACGCATTTCCGATCATAAGATTCTCAAAACCGCGTCGCTTGATTGCAACGCGGTTTTGCCTTTTTATGTAGTTTCTGATTGGAAACAGCAGCACAACTGGACCGGCCCCAAGCGCCAGCAATTCCTCTGCCTATCCCTCGCCTCGCTCGATGCGAACCTCCGCACTCTCGGCAGCCGCTTAATCATCCGCCAAGGAAAAGCCGTCGACCAGCTCCGCGCCTTCATCCGCGAGACCAAGGCTGATGCGCTCTACTTTCAAAAAGACCCAGATCCCTTCGGCAAAGCCACTGAGCAAGCCGTAGTCACACTCTGCCAGGAACTCGGCGTCACAGTTCACGCGATGCATGACGTCAGCCTCCACTCCCCCGAGGAAGTGCTCACCGGTAGCAACCTTCCCTACCGAGTCTACACACCCTACTCCAAAAACTGGCTCGCCTTGCCCAAAGAAGCACCCGTTGCCAAAATCACCGCCCTCTACACACCGCCCGAGATCCCCTCCGATCCGCTGCCCACGCTCGCAACATGGAACTTGCCCGCCTGCACCGCAGAAATCGTCCCAGCAGGAGAAAAAGCCGCCCGCGCCCGCTTCAAAACCGCCCTCCAAGAACGCATCGCTGCCTACCAAGAAAAGCGCGATCTCCCAGCCATCAGCGGCACCTCACGCATCAGCCAAGATCTTCGCTACGGATTGCTTTCCCTTCGCACGATCTACCAAAGCATCCAACAAGCCAGCGCCGAGGCTCCACCCGCTGCCAAAACCGGCTTCCATACCTATCTCAAGGAACTCGCTTGGCGCGAATTCTACTTCGCCATCATCCACTATTTTCCCGATGTGTTAGAAAACGAGTTCAGCCAGCAATGGCGCGGACTCCCCTGGGATGATCCCGATGATAAACTCGACGCCTGGAAGCAAGGCCGCACCGGCTTTCCTATCGTCGATGCCGGCATGCGCGAGCTGCTCGCCACCGGACACATGCACAACCGCGTAAGGATGATCACTGCAATGTTTCTCACCAAAGACCTGCACTACGACTGGCGCATCGGCGAGTCCTGGTTCATGCAACACCTCGTCGATGGCGAAATCGCCTCCAACAACGGCGGCTGGCAATGGTCCGCTGGCACAGGGGCCGATGCCGCGCCCTACTTCCGCATTCAAAACCCCTGGTCACAAACCGCGCGATTCGATCCTCAAGGCATCTACATCAAACGCTGGGTCCCCGAGCTAGCCCTGACCCATCCTGAGAAATTTCTCGAAGCCCCAAAAAACGGACGCCCCATCGCCAACGACTACCCCCTACCCATCGTCGATCACAACACCGAACGCCTGCGCACTCTCGCGATTTTCAAAAACCATAAAGCCGAGCAAAAATAACAATCCAAAAAAAAACTGAAAACTGAAAACTGAAAACTTCCCGACCCATTTCCCATTACTGACACTGAATCCCCTTGCATCCCCCTGCCCCTGACGCTAGTTTTCTCGCCATGGCGTATTTTCCCGACATTCCGAAAATTCAGTACGAGGGCCCCGGTTCTCGCAATCCCTTCGCATTCAAGCACTACAATCCCGATGAACTCATCGAGGGCAAAACCATGCGCGATCATATGCGCTTCGCCGCTGCCTATTGGCACGTGATGCGCAATGGTCTCTCCGACCCCTTCGGCGGAGCCACCGCTCTGATGCCCTGGGACGATCAGTCCGATTCCGTGGACAACGCACTCAAGCGTGCCGACGTGTTTTTCGAATTCCTCGACAAAACCGGCATTGACTACTACTGCTTCCACGATCGCGACATCGCACCCGAGCTCAACAACCTCGCTGCATCCAATGCCGCACTCGACAAAGTCACCGATCACCTCAAAGGCCTGCAACAAGCTCACGGCAAAAAACTCCTCTGGGGCACCGCTTGCTTGTTCTCCCATCCCCGCTATGCTCAAGGTGCTGGCACCTCTCCTAGCGCGGACGTTTTCGCTTACGGCGCAGCCCAAGTGAAAGCCGCCATGGATGCCACACTCAAACTCGGCGGCGAAGGCTACACCTTCTGGGGCGGTCGTGAAGGTTACTCCACCTTGCTCAATACCGACATGAAACGTGAACTCGACCACCTTGCCGCCCTGCTGCACATGGCCGTCGACTACGCGAAAAAAATCGGCTTCAAAGGTCAATTCTACATCGAGCCTAAGCCACGCGAACCCTCCACGCACCAATACGATTCCGATTCCGCTGCGTGCTTGAATTTCCTCCGCGAATACGGCCTGATGGGTCACTTCAAACTCAACTTGGAAACCAACCACGCCACCCTCGCCGGTCACACCATGCTTCATGAAATGACCGTTGCCATCGCTGCTGATTCACTCGGCTCCATCGATGCCAACCAAGGCGACGAGCTCATCGGCTGGGACACTGACCAGTTCCCCACCGACCTCTACCTCACCACCAGCATCATGGAAAAAGTCCTCGAAATGGGCGGCTTCACCACCGGTGGTCTCAACTTCGATGCCAAGCGTCGTCGTGAGTCTCATGAGCCCGAGGATCTCTTCCACGCCCACATCGGCGGCATGGATGCCTTTGCCCGCGGCCTGAAATCCGCTGCCAAGCTGCGTGCCGACGGCCGCATCGCCGAGTTCGTCGCCAAGCGCTACGATTCCTGGAATTCTGGCATCGGCGCCAAAGTCGAAGCCAAGCAAGTCACCCTCGATGACCTCAGCGCCTATGCCCTCGGCAACGGTGAGCCCACCATCGGCTCCGGTCGCCAAGAGCACCTGGAAAACTTGCTCAACGAGTTCATCTAAGAAGCAAATTTCAAGATCCCTCTTCCTCAAAAGCGGTGCTCACTAAGGCACCGCTTTTTTCATCCCGTGGCGGAGGCCTCTGGCCTCCCAGCCCCCAAAAAAAAGTTCAAAGTTCAAAGTTCAAAGTTCAAAGTTCAAAGTTCAAAGTTCAAAGTTCAAAGTTCAAAGTTCAAAGTTCCTTCTAGTACCCTTTCCCAATCCGTTCCATCCGTAAAATTTGCCTCATGTTGAAAGCTGTAACCAGTTCGGCTATTTGCGGCATGAAGGAAATGCAAATAGTGCCGCTATCTCCGCTCCGCTGCGGTTCCTCCCGCTGAGCCGGATCCGGTTGTCGTAAAATTTCACCTCCCCACATTCTCTTGTCAGAACCCCCAGCCTGCCTCCGTATTTATCCGCTTCTACGATGAAAAACCTCAGCCTATTTTCCACGCTCGCCCTCCTCAGCTGCTCTCTGTGCTTCGCCGCCAGTCCAGGCCAAACCATCGCCATCCCCGATTTCATCAAAGGCGACACCATTCCCGCCCAAGCCAAGCACGACTGGAATCTCGGCCCCACAGGGCTGCGCGGCTGGATGTTTAGCGATAAAATGGTCACCTCAGATGCCCGCCAGATCGCCATCACTCAGGTCGATGCCACTTCTCCCGCCGATGGATCCTTTGTCGTCGGCGATGTGCTCCTCGGCGTCGGAAGCAAGCCCTTTGCCGCCGATCCCCGCACCGAGCTCGGCAAGGCCATCACCCTAGCCGAATCCCCAGAGGGACAAGGAAAACTCGCCCTCACTCGTTGGCGCGCAGGCAAGACCGAAGAAGTCACACTCCAGCTCGCCACACTCGGCAATTACAGCGCCACCGCTCCGTTCGATTGCGAAAAATCCCAGCGCATTTTCACCCAAGGCTGCCAGGCACTCGCCACAAAAATGGCACAAGCCAACCCGCATCAAGATGCCATCGTGCGCTCGCTCAATGCCCTCGCACTCTTGGCCAGTGGCGATGCCCAATACCTGCCACTCCTCAAAAAAGAAGCCCAATGGGCTGCCGACTATACTTCTAACTCAATGCAGACCTGGCATTACGGCTACGTCATGATCTTCCTTGCCGAATACATCATCGCCAGCGAGGACAAGTCCGTGCTTCCAGGCCTGCGACGCCTCGCGCTGGAGGCTGCCAAGGGACAAAGTGCCGTCGGTTCTTGGGGCCATGGATTTGCCATCCCCGATGGCCGACTCGGCGGCTACGGCATGATGAACTCACCAGGCATTCCCCTCACCATTTCCCTCTCACTCGCCATCAAGGCCGGTGTCAAAGATCCAGAAATCCCCCGCGCCATCGAACTCAGCGCACGCCTGCTGCGTTTTTACATCGGCAAAGGCGCCGTGCCCTACGGCGATCACCACCCGTGGATCGAGAACCACGATGACAATGGCAAATGCGGCATGGCTGCCGTCTTGTTCCAGCTGTTAGAGGAACCCCAAGCTGCCGAATTTTTCTCACGCATGAGCGTCGCCTGCCATGGACCCGAGCGCGATACAGGACATACCGGCAATTACTTCAACATGCTCTGGGCCATGCCTGGCGTCGCCCGCTCAGGACCGCAGGCCACAGGCGCTTGGATGAAAGAATTTGGTGCCTGGTATTACGATCTCGCCCGCAAGTGGGATGGCAGTTTCGCCCACCAAGGCCCGCCCGACCTCAGCCACGATAGCTACCACGGCTGGGATTGCAGCGGCGCCTTTTTGCTCGCCTACGCCATGCCCCTGCAAAAAATCGCCCTCACAGGCAAGCGCTTCACTCAGGGACTACCAAAAGTCCCCCAGCTCAATGCCACACAAGCACAGGCCCTCATCAATGACGGTCGCGGCTGGAATAACAAGGACCGCAACAGCGGCTACGATCAGCTCAGCAACGAGGAAATTCTCAGCCTGCTCCGCAATTGGTCACCCATCGTGCGTGAGCGTGCTGCCATGGCTCTGGGCCGACGCAAGGACGCCTCTGTGCCTGAACTCATCGCCCTGCTCTCCGCTCCCGAGCTTGAAGCCCGCTACGGTGCCTGCCAGGCCCTCGCCATCATTCGTGGGCGCGGAGCCGATGCCATCGAACCCCTGCTGAAACTGCTCAACGATCCCGATCTCTGGCTACGCATCAAAGCCGCCGAAGCGCTCGCCACCATGGGCGACCCCGCCAAAAAGGCCGTTCCACGTTTGCTCGAACTGCTCGCCCAAGTTGATACCGCCAAAGACCCTCGCGGCATGCAACAACGCTACCTATCTTTCGCCCTATTCGATGGCGGCGGCATGCTCAATGGCTCGCTCCGGGGCGTAGATCGCAAGGCCCTCTACACCGCTGTGCGTGCGGGTCTGAAAAACCAAGACGGCCGCGCTCGTGGCAGCATTGGCTCGGTTTATCGCAATCTCTCTGCCGAGGAAATCAAACCTCTGCTGCCCGCCATCTACGAGGCCATCGTCGTGCCCGCGCCCAGCGGCGAAATGTTTGCCGACACCATCCGCGTCGAGGGCCTGCGCCTCATGGCCCAGCACCACATCAAAGAAGGCATGAGCGCCTGCGTCACCTACACCCGCCAACAAAACCCCTGGTCCAGCGAAAACCGCACGCCCGAGCTCATGAAAATCCTGCTCCAATATGGCACCCACGCCAAAGCACTGATCCCCGATCTCAAAAAGCTCGCCCACTACTTCGAGCACGATGAAAAGAACTTCCCCAAGCACCTCATGCGCCAAAAGGCCCAATGCCTTCGCGATACCATCAAGGCCCTAGAAACCTCAACCGATACACCGAAGCTCCAATCTTTGAAGTAAGTCGAGACAGCATCCCAACGAGATTCCGGCCTCGCTTTTCAGCTTTTCCAACTTACCCCCCTTTGTCTTACTTGGTTTTTCATTTTTTGTATTGCGCTGTCTGGTCGGGATTTTGTGTGTATGGCCCGCAAGACAAAAAAGCCCGCTGACGCATAGTATCGACGGACTGAGTCAGTTTTACCTTATACGGCGCGAATTAACCCGAAAACCGAAGTTAGAAAAAGCATCGTTTGGCTACAGGTCATATGGTAGAAGGGTTGTGTCGAATAACCGCACACCAATTTCCTTCACCAAACGATGCGCACATTTTGTAATCCTGTTTTTCCCGCACGGCAAGTCAATCT
>CANHKJ010000023.1 GCA_947460915.1 Verrucomicrobiia bacterium | reverse complement strand
GGCATGATAAATGTCCTTCTCTTCATGAACTTCGGGTATCGGTTGTGCGTCATCGCGTGTGGGGGTGAAATCATATTCATTGAGCGACCATCCTTTGCTGAGGGCGAGTTGTCGTAAGGCGACGTTGTGTTCTTTGGAACCAGAGAAATATTGAAGCGCGAAGGGGAAGTGCGCATTGGTGACAGCGCGCAAATCACATTGCAAACCATCTTCTAACAGAACAGAAATCTTGGTGTCGCCGTGCGCGAGTATTTGTTTGATGCCTGGGAATGTCGTGAAATATTCCGTGAGAACGGCAGGTTGTGAAGTGGCAACGAGCAGGTCGATATCTCGGACAGTTTCTTTCCCGCGTCGATAGGATCCACAAACAGCCGTGCGCAGGGTATCGGGATGCTGTTGCAGCAGATCAAGAAACTCACGGACGATGGGTGCCACGGAGCCGAGTCGGAATATTCCCGAGTGGCTAGACTTTTGGGCAATAGCACTGAGAATGTTGAGTTGGCTTTTATCGCCAAATCCTGGTGTGCCGGCAATTTTTCCTGTTTCACATGCTAGTTTGAGATCTGCCAGTGAGTTGATACCAAGATCGCGGTGGAGCACTTTGATTTTTTTCGGGCCAAGACCTTGCAGATCGAATAGCTCAAACAACGTGGAGGGAAACTCCGCGCGCAGCTTTTCGTGGAACTCCAGTTTGCCTGTGACAGCAATCTCATGGAGTTTGTCGCGCAGTGCTTCTCCGATGCCTTTGATGCCTGTCAAATCATTGTCGGCGGCGCGTTGTACGATGTCATCGGGAAAGGAGCGCACCGTCTCCGCTCCACTGCGGTAGGCTTTGATTTTAAAGGGGTTCTCTTCCTTGAGTTCCATCAACAAGGCGATCTCTTCGAGGATGGTTACCATGGTTTCGCGCGTCATGGCGGCATCATAAAAGAGCAATATGCGATTGAAAAGACTGAATCTTGGAAGATTTTGTGAATCAACAATGTGGGCGATCTCAAATTTCGGTAAACATGACTCTTGGCTGTTGGCATGAAGCATCAGGAAAGCAATTCCTTGCGGAACTCTTCGTGCAAGTTTTCGTTAGGCTTTTTGATGCTGGTTTTTTTCCGTAACTTTTTTCGTATGGGTTGGAGAATCCACAGATGGAAGGGCAAAGCACTGTGCTCTTCTCTTTGATTTTTGCGCTCGATTTTTGAAGCTGCTATGATGGTTCGTTGTTTTGGTTTCATGGAAGTTATTTTTCGAGAAAGGGATTGGAGGAGTTTTCTGGCGAAGGTGTCGTTGATTCGGGTGCAGTAGTATCGATGCTTCGCTGGCCGTTTCGGGAAGAGGTTTGATCTGCCGCTTCATCAAGGCTTAGTGGCATGGATTCGACCCAGTGTTGTAGGAAAAAGCGTTTTTCGTTGAGTTGCAAAAAGTGCTCAGAGCGTCCAAGGATCGGGCGTAGAGATGTGCTGAGTTGGAGTGTGACCAGGCAGAAGACAATAGCCCAAACAATCATCGGTCCTGATTGCGTAGCTCCTTGTGCGGTTGAAGCGACTCGGAGAAATCGAATCGCAAAGCCGAACGAGATCATCCATGCGATCAGAGCGAGAAATCCCATGAAGCCCAGTGAGTTGGTTGACTCGGCAAAGATCCACACGGCGGGAGCAAAACCTAACAGCAACAATCCCATCAAAGCAAGCGAGCCCGCGAGATAGGTGCAGAGCAATTTGGGCGAAAACTTTCCGCCTGCTAGCGTGGAAAACACGTAGAGGCTGGGGAAGCAGATCAGCGAAGCAAAGATCATGCCCGCTGAGATTTTCAACGGGGCGGCCCAGAACTGTTGTTGTTTGGCAAAGCAGCCGAGAATCAATCCGTATACGAGAAATGATAGCAGCGCGATCATACTGAGTCGTAGTGGAACACGCATGCCGGATGTTTCCAAGGCGCGTGCTAGTTCTTTGGGATGGCGGAGCAGCCCTTCAAATATTTCGCGATATCTGGGGTTGGGCGAAAACTCGCGTTGGATCAAGGGTGGTGGTGTGGTTGTTGGTAGCTCTGGATTCATAGTTTGTTGGTATGGTTGATATGAGAAAGTTGTTTTTGGAAGACGAAGGCAAAGATCAGAATGATGAGGGAAACCGTGATGAGAATGAGACCTTGCGTGGGCATGATTTGCTTGAGTGAATGCCAGATGGTTTCGTAAAATGTGCCATGAAATGGGTCATCGCGCAGGAAGCGGACATCGAGTGTAGGCGTGCCGAAAAATGGACGGAGAATCCACGAAAACTGAGCGCCGAGAACGGCGTTTCCTGCCAGCCATGACAGGAGCGTGAGCCATGCGGAAAGTCGCGACGGCGCATGATGAGCCAGCAAGTGATGCAAGTGCATGTGAGAAAAAACTCCGACGCACGCGATGATGCAGGTGTGAGCAAGAAGGTACGACGAGTGAGCGAGTGCCGCATTGGGCGCATGGGGAGATGGGGCATTCCAAGCGAGAAAAAAGGTCACAGGAGAGATCGCTGCCAACAAAACAGCTGCCACTGCAAAGGCCCACAGAAGGGCGATGAGCGATTGCCGAAAGCCCAGACCACTCTGCAAGAGCATGCCGAGAAAGCCATTGAGCAGCGCATTGCAACCAAGCGTGAGCGCGATTAACATCGGCATTTTGACGGCGACAAACACTCCCATTAATGGGCTGCGCCAGTAGCCAACCGTGAAGCCGTAGAGTGCAAAGCAGATCGTGGCAACGGCGATGATGCCGAGGCAGCGTCGTGCATCCAACTCCAAAACCCATTGGGGTTGAGGTTGGAGAATGTTTCGAAGTAATTTGTGAATGCGATGAATCATGGGAGTTCCTCCTCGCGATGAATGATGGTTTCTGCACGCCATGGTCCGTTGAGCGGACGGCGTAATGCATGCCAGAACCACTGCGAAACATCCGTCCAACTGGTATGATCGATGAGGCTGATGATGCGCTCGTGAACAATGTAGCGTAGTCCGTCATGGATTGCGTGGTAGCGTAACCAGCTGTCGCCTATCGCGTCGGTATATTCCTTAGCATCATAAACCTCAAAGCCTGAGGCGCGTAGGCAATCGCGTGATGTGTGAAGTTTGCGCGTGGCGAGCTGCATTTCGCGAAGAATGATTTGCGTATTGCCTGCGCGATATACGGCAATGGACCCCGGGAAATGCTCGGCGAATCGTATTTCCTCGGTGGTAAGTGTGCAGGGTACTACATTCATCGTAGTTCCTTGAAAGGTGAACTCTTGCAGTGTGATGGGTGAAGGTGTGAAGACTTTTCCTACCCATGGCTTGATCGTGCCAAGTGTTATACTGCTGATGGCCGCAGCACCCAGACATGTGTATCGAGTTATGCGCAGAGTAGTCGAAGGATTCTTGAGTATGATATGCTCGATTCGTGTGCCATATTTGGGAATCAAAAAACGCAGTGGTAGTAATGCCAAAGCAAAACAAATCAGTCCGATGAACTCGTGCAGCAACTCGCCAGCGGGAATTAGCCCGATTCCTTGCAGTGTTAGCAGCGCAGCGCGCAGAATATTGGCGAGAATCACTAAAACCGTAGTGACTGCTACTAAGCGCAGTGTCTTCAACCATGAGGTTTCATGCCAAGTTGCGATCCATGCTGCGACGAGGGCACCATGCCAGAGAAAGCGAATGCCTGAGCATGCGGGATCGACCTCAACCAATTGGTCATTGCATAAAATCGAAGATCCTTTCGCTTGCGCTGTAAGACCGACGAGATCTAACAAAAATGCCGAACATTGGCTCACGAGCAATCGCAATGGCCAGCCCAGATAAAATTCTGCGGAACTGATGATAGGCATGCTCAAAAGTAAAAGCATCACCCATCCCGATTGTCGGCGACTGGTGATGAGACAATCGATTCCTGCGAGCGCGAGTATCGCGCGGAGCATGGGTGGCAGATGCAATGTGCAGAGTGTAGAGAGTAGCAGCAAGACGCAGCCCGCGGCATTTCTTGCTGGATGTCTTGTCAGGTGAAGTGTTCCCTGTTGATATGAGCGAAATGCAAAGTAGGCAGCTGCAGCCAAGGGAATGAGCCCCCATGGCTCATCTCCACCATCATTGAGGCGCTTACCAAACCAGCTAATCAACGGCCATGTGCTGAGAGTGATGAGAACTAGGCAAAACAACGCATGGCGACGTATCAGAAATTTCCGCGCTTGCGCATTTCTTTTGCGCTCGGGAATGATTGTTAGGCGGTGAAGTGGAAGAGTGAACATGTCTGGGTTAGTGCTGCGTTACGAACCCGATCTGAGCAGAGGAATGTGAAACGATGATGAAGGCTTCGTGAAAATTTTGCGGAATTTTGCGTGGACTGCGGCAGCCTGCTGCCGCTATGGGAAAAGACAGCCTGCTGTCGTCGGCGGGAATGCTATTAGGCTTTCGGCTCGACAGCAGGGCTGCCGCTTTGCAAGGGCAAGAAAAAAGCCACCTCGGTCGAGCGAGGTGGCTTGGGAAATGGTGTATTAGGAAAGTCAATCTTGCTTCAGCACGAAATCTTTGAAGTGAACTTCCATTGGTGGTCCTGCGTGGACTTGCAGAGCGAGTATGCCTTTTTTGGCACCTTCTGTTGTAGTATCTGTTACATCGACGGTTTGTTTGCCATTGATGAAATGTTGCAGATGACCGCCTTTGGCGACGATGCGGTAGGTATTCCAATCGTTCGCCTTGATAGTGGCTTGGATCTCGTCGCTTTTGCCGATTTCTCCAGCTACGTCAATCTTTGGTTTGTTGGCAGCCTCACCTTGATTGATCGTCACTTTTTGGCCGCGTTGTGCAAGGATGCCACGACCTTTTTCTTCGTAAAGAATGCCGCTGTAAGTTTTCCCAAACTCAAAATCGGCTTGGTAGCCAGAGACAACGAAGTTGGCTTCGTCCACGAGCGTACTGCGGTATTGTACTCCGCTGTTACCGGAGTTTGAGGCGAATTTGTATTGGAATGTCAGTTCGAAGTCCGCGACCTCGCCGCCTTTCCATACGAGAAAGGTGTTGCCTGAAATGGGCTTTTCGGCAGTGGTTTTGCCGACGATAGCACCATCGACAACGGACCAAAGATCCGACTTTCCTTCCCATCCGCTGAGGTCCTTACCGTTGAAAATTTGTTTTTCTTCGGCTTGGCAGCAGGAAAGGCTGAGAAGCGCGAGTGCGCTGTAGGAGAGATTTTTCATGTTATTATTTTTTCTTAAAGAGTTTTTTAAGGTTGGCGAGTCCATTAACGGCGATGTCGTCGCGTTTTGGCTCCATCTTGCGCCAAATGGCCGCAGCACGCGCGATCACTTTGACATCAGTGGTGAAGGATTCGATGACGACGTCACCGGTGTAGTTGACTTCCTTGAGCGCCTTGACGATGTTTTTCCAATCGATGTGGTCGCCTCCAGGAGTGCCGCGATCGCAACCGCAAGCGTGGAAGTGACCGAGATGAGCTCCTGCTTTGCGGATCGAGGCAGCTTGATCTTTTTCCTCGATGTTCATGTGGAAGGTATCAAGGTGAAGTTTGACAGCTTTGGAGCCGACAGCTTTGACCAGCTTGAGACCTTGGTCGCAGGTGTTGAGGAAGTCGGTTTCGAAACGGTTGAGCGGCTCGATGCAAAGTAGGATGCCCTTTTCTTCGGCGTATTTTGCGATCGGCTTGAGGTTTTTTACCACGAGATCAAATTGCGCTTTTTTCTCTTCGTCGCTGTGGGCACCGATGAGACCAACGACGGAATAGATCGGGCCGATGATCGAATGTGCGCCGAGAATTACAGCTTGGTCGATGAGAGTTTTGATGTAGTCAGTAGCGGTTTTTTGATCAGCAGCGGAGCCACGGAAGTCACGGCCAGGTCCCATGCAAGCGCAAAGAGTGCCGATGGCGATGCCTGCTTTGTCGGCAGCAGCACGGACCTTGACGGGATCGATGTGGGATGGATCCTCGATGGGGAGTTCCAGGGTCTCGAAGCCCCACTTTTTGAATTTGGGGAAAAGTTTCACGCTGTCCGTTACGAATGGTGAAACATACAGGAAGGTATTTAATCCGAAGCGCATAGTGGTATTCAATAGGTTGATTTGTTTTACGCGAGCACGGTGTCTCGTTACGAGGGATTACTTAGCAGGGTGGGGCATTTTATCAATAAAAACCTGTGACCGTATGAGAATCGCGTTGTGTCATCAGTGCTTTGGCGTCAGCATTGCGCGCAGAGCGCTGACAGGGATGGCGAGGTTGCGCTCGAAAAGCACTACCCGATCCTCAATGTGCGGCCTTTTGGCTTCATCGATCTTATTATTTTTGGGTTCGACGAAATTTTTTTCCGTTTGGTTGTACCAACGACGATGGTGGTAAATGCCGACGAGTTGGCCGCGGGCATTGATCAAGGGACTACCGCTGGAGCCAGCGGAGATTTTGTGGGAGACATCGATGGCACCATGGTCGCGCTTGGGCTTTCCGTCATCGAGATTGAATGGCTCCATGCAATATCGATTGATGATGCCGTCAGTGAATGTCCAGTAGGCTGTATGCGTATGGCCACATTGCCAAAGCTCCGTGCCGGGATTGGGCAAGTTTGGCGCGAGAGCGAGATGGGGGAATGTTTTGCCACCTGTATCAGCCTTGAGAACGACGAGGTCTTCCGCCTTATTTCCTGCTAGTCCTTCAGTGATTGTCAATAGGGTGCCATCGTAGGTCATAGCGGCGATCATCGGGAAGTTAATGGCAGTATCGACGACATGCCAGTTGGAAACAATCACGCCCGGAGCGATGAAAAACCCGGTTCCATAGCGATCGCCATTTTTTTCATCATGCGTCATGATGAGTACCGTCGCCTCGGCTATTTTCTGATAGATGTTGATAGCTTGCTGAGGAACTGGTGCGGCGGGAAGCGAGAGAGGGTAATTGGATCGTTCCTCAAGTTGCTTGAGAATTTCCCAGCGAGCGGGAGGTTTTTTCTCAGCATGGAGTTTTTTGCTTTGTTGCTTGAAATACTTGCTGGTGTTGCCGCTGTGCCAAAACCGTTGACCATCAATTTCGTTATAGGGGCGGAGTGTTGGCTCGTCGGCACGAAGCGAGGGGTTAATGATGAACAAAGGAATAGCAGCAAGCAACAAGCGATACGGTGGAAAAAGCATCATCCAAATACGAAGCAGCGGAGGTAGTTTTTACAGAAGAAATGCTGTGCGTTTCATAAGGGAAGTTCGGATCGGAAAAGATAATTCCCTACGCATTATAATCTTTAAGGTGAAAATTTTCGGCTAATTTCCGTTAGATGAAACATTACGTCTGTTATGCAGATGTCCTCTGGTTGGTCCGAAAAACAAGACAGGTGGCGTGGAGCGTCCCCCTCTGGAACTGGTGGAACTTTGCGATTTACTTGGCTTGAGCTCAAGGTATATCTGTTTTTCACCGCTTTAGATCGCAGAATTTGTTCGATGGTGGCAAGTCATTCTATTGTCTGAGTCAGTATATTTTTGTGCACATGCTTTTCCTTTGTCAGAAATGGTGTTTTGTGGGCGTATGGGGGAGATGTTTTCTTTTTGTTCACGATTGGCGGTGGTTTTTTTTACGGCGGTGTCGTGGCTGAGTGCAGCAGAGAATTTGTTGATTGCAGGTGCAGTGCCGGGCTTGGAGGAATCGGCGCACTATCGGGTGCGGGTGAGATTGGCGAAGCCGGACGAACTGTGGCAGCGGGCGTTTGTGGTGGAGACAGATTGCAAAAAGATGGAGAAGGAGACGGATGCGTACTTCGATACCTTGGCGGGATGGACGCATGGTTATGTAAACTTTGAGATGTCGGCCTCCGTGGAAGTCGAAATTTCGCGGACCAATGGTACGGCGATTCGTTCAGCGGTAGTGCATCCACGGCGCAAGGCCTCGGCCTGCGTGGTGAAGGATGGCAAGGTGCTTGTGACCTTAAACAAGCCTTGCCAAGTGGCGGTGGACATCGATGGTCAGATGGATGAGCAAGACACCGGCAAGGGCTACAAAGGGCCACCAATTCATACGATTTCATTGTTTGCAAATCCCTCGTTGCGAGACAAGCCGAAGTTGGGAGAGCCGGGGGTTTTGGCAATAAAACCTGGGGAAATGCCTCCAGCAGATGGCGCGTGGACTACCTTGTATTTTTTGCCTGGTGTTCATGACATCGGCTTGGCATTTCCGTTGCGGTCGAATTGTCAGTATTATCTTCCGGGAGATTCGATCGTGTATGGAACTTTTTCACAAACTTCTTGGACGGAGGGACAGAACATTCGGATCTTTGGTCACGGGACTTTATCGGGTGCTCGATTGAAGCATCCTGAACATGTTAGGCCTGCGATTGCCGCAGGTGAGTATGATCGCTATCGTCCAATTGAGATCTTAGGAGCTAATGATGTGACAGTGGAAGGAATTACGATTGCGGATTCGGCTACGCATTCACTGATGCTGGTGGGGGGCTATAAAAAGGGGCATCCGAACAAGGTATCATGGACGAAAATTTTCACGTGGAGAGCGAATGGTGATGGTATCAATCCTTTTGGAAATACTCTGATTGAAGATTGTTTCTTACGCACGCAAGATGACTCGCTTTATGTTCAGGGCTTGGGGATTCGTCGCGCGGTAGTGTGGAATGATGCGAATGGCTCAGCATTTGTTTTGAGCTCGCTGCAAAACGCGAATGATCGGCCGATGGTGGTAGAAGATTGTGATGTGATTTACTCACGTGCGAAATGGCATCACTGGAGCGGTGGGCGTGTGTTCAACATGCGTGGTGAGGGAAAGGGTGCAGCGGGGCGAGGCGTGATTTTTCGGAATATCAACGTGGAAGATCCGCGGCCTACATTGCAGCAGTTTTTTCTCTGCATGCAGGTGCCGGAACCATACGCAAAAAATGGTGGTAGGCGCGGAGCAGGAGATCTATCAGGTATTTTATTTCAGAATGTTGTTATCGCTGCGCCCAGTGTCTTAGCTGAGCCACAGATTTTATGGGGGCTAGCTGATGCTCGTATTCGCGATTTGCGATTCGATAATCTTACGGTGGGCGGCAAGTTTGTTGATGATGCTCGATTTTTTCAAATCAACGAGTTTGTGAGCGGACTTCAATTTGAGCCCTAACATTTGCGCTATCATTCCTTCACTCGAAAATTTATGTTAGAAAATGACAATCGTAGAGGTCCAAGTGCCAAGCATGACGCCATAATTCCAAGGTTGTGTAGTCCTGGCCAAATTATGGGCAGGAGTGGGTATCGTTTTTTCTTCACTCACTCGGGCTGAATGAATATTAACGATTGTAACAAAATCAACACCTCTCCATCATTCGAATTTGCATGAACAATTTCTTCTCTCATATTGTAAGCGTTAGCGCGGCACTAACCATTTCTTGCTATGGCCAATCAGCTCCTGACAAAAACTTTGAGCATGATGTGGTTGTCTATGGTGATTCTTCGGGAGCGGTAGTCGCGGCCATTTCAGCGAAGCGCGAAGGTCGATCCGTCATTTGGATTAATCCTACGGGATTTCCGGGTGGCATGAGTGCGAGTGGTCTTGGCGCGACTGATTTTCTGGGTTATCGCAACACCTTTGGTGGCATCGCGTCTGAATTCTATGAGGGCGTAGCGAAAGAATATGGCGCTACCTTTGTGCGTAGTTTTGAGCCACATGTGGGCAAGAAGGTATTTGAAAAAATGATTGCCGATTCCGGTGTGACGGTAGTTTACAAGGAATTGTTAGATCGAAATCCTGGCAAGGGTGTTACCATGGAAGGCAAACGCATTACGGCAATCACCACTCTGAGTGGTAAGTCCTATCGTGGAAAAATGTTCATCGATGCAACCTACGTTGGCGATCTGATGGCAGCCGCGGGTGTGAGTTACACGGTCGGCCGCGAAGCAGAAAGCCAGTATGGGGAAGACCTTGCTGGTGTGCGTCGTGGCGATACCAATCCACGTTTGCATTACGGCCAAAAAGACAAAGATCATTTTGTTAAAGACGTTGATCCCTACATCAAAGCAGGTGAGCCAAGGACTGGCTTGTTGCCTCATGTTGTCGATGGCAAGGGATTGGTGAATGGTCAGGGAGATAAGAAAATTCAAGCGTTCAATTATCGCGTGTGCCTTACCAGTAACCCCGAGAATCGCATCCCGATCGAAAAGCCTGAAGGCTATCGCGAGATCGATCATGAGTTGCTGTTGCGCAATTTTGATGCGGGAGACACACGCATGCCGGCACTCATCGAGCCCCTTGCGGGCACGGGAAAAAAAGTCGATTGGAATAACATGCATGCTGTGGGATCTGATTTCGTGGGAGCCAATTATGAGTATCCCGAAGCCAGTTACGAGCGACGCAATGAAATCGAAAAAGCGCACCAAACCTACATTCGTGGATTTCTTTGGACGATGTCGAATAGTCCACGAGTGCCGCAAAATCTTCGCGAACGCGCCGCGAGTTTTGGGTTGCCCAAAGATGAGTTTACCGACAACGGGGGCTGGCCGTGGATGATTTACATTCGCGAGGCTCGACGCATGGTAACTGACTACGTCATGACTCAGCACGATTGTATGGGGCAGCGCAAGGCCGAAGATCCGATAGCGTTAGGCTCGTTTGGCATGGACTCTCATGGGGTGCAGCACATTGTTACCGACAAGGGAACCGTGCAAAACGAAGGCGTGATCTGGCGCACGCCGCCGCGGCCATATGGGATTTCGTATCGATCGATCATCCCCAAAAAAGGCGAGTGCGAAAATATTTTCTCATCGATTTGCCTTTCTGCTTCACACGTAGCGCACGGTTCCATTCGTATGGAGCCAGTCTTTATGGCGATGAGCCAAAGTGCGGCGATTGCGGCGGGACTTGCCATCGATGGCAACACGAGCGTGCAAGATGTTCCCTACGCGGCTTTGCAAAAAAAACTGGATGTCGCCAAGCAAATCTACAATCCCGCTGCGTGGAAGCGTGAGTCCACAGCGCCGAAAAAAGCAGAAATTTTCGAAGTCGATGCCCATAAAGCCTATGTGTATGCAGTTCCTCGCCCGGCAAAAGGCAAGCCATGGATTTGGTATGCACCTGTCATCAATGGCGATGTGATCATCGTGCGGCACAAAGCATATCTCGATGCGTTCATGAAAGCCGGCATCGCGATTGCGGGCTACGACATCGGCGAAGTGCGCGGTGCTCCTGGTAGCTCCGAGAAGTTCACGAGATTTTATGATGCC
Organism: Verrucomicrobiia bacterium; assembly: GCA_947460915.1. Lineage (GTDB taxonomy): Bacteria > Verrucomicrobiota > Verrucomicrobiia > Verrucomicrobiales > Akkermansiaceae > UBA956. The sequence continues at coordinate 9,270 of CANHKJ010000023.1, read as the reverse complement.
ATGGTCGAGCGGGGTTACTCGAAACAACCGGTTCTGTTAGGGCAAAGCCGTGGTGGAATGATGACCTTGGCCTGGGCATTTCGCCATCCCGAAAAAGTGCGTGCATGGGCGGGAATCTATCCTGTATGCAACTATCACAGCTGGCCGATGAAATCCTCCAAGCAACAGACATTGGGTGATTTTGCGATGAGTGAAGCGGATTTTCAATCTCGCATCAAAGAATACAATCCGATTGAAAATCTCGCGGGTCTGGCAAAACTCAAAGTCCCGATGTTTTCGGTGCACGGTGACAATGACATCTTGGTGCCTTATAACGATAATACCAAGTTGCTGCAAGCAAACTACCAAGCCGCAGGCGGAACATGTGATGTGAAAATCATACCCGGCGGTGGCCACGAAATTTCCCCCAGCTTTTTCGAATGCCAAGAGTTGATCGACTTTGTCATCAAGCACGCTAAGCCGTAACGAGGCAGGAGAATGGGGGGATATTGTAAAAAATTAGTTCATTTGAATTTCATTCTTCTGCCCTCATTCTTTTGCCATTCTTTTTACCCCAATATACTCATAACTATGAAATGGATCATCTGTCTCTTCATGTTTATCTCTGCGCCGTGGACCTCTTTGTCTGCTGCTCAGATCAGAAAACCGAATGTGGTATTGATTGTGGCGGATGATTTGGGTTACGGCTCGTTGGGTTGTTATGGCAATCGAGAGGTGAAGACGCCGCATATTGATCAGCTTGCTGCGAGTGGGATGCGCTTTACGGATTTTCATGGCAATGGTCCGTTGTGTTCACCGACTCGTGCGGCCTTGATGACGGGGCGATATCAACAACGATGTGCGCAAGTTCCTGATGCCGAGCTTTCGCCAGTCTATCGCGAACAGCGCAAACAGAATCCGGTCCAACGCTGGGCCTGGGGCATATCGCCACAAGAAAAGACTATGCCTGCGATGTTTCGCTCGGCTGGGTATCGCACGTCTTTAGTGGGAAAGTGGCATCTGGGCTATGATGAAAAATTTCATCCGATGGCTTATGGATTCGATGAATTTCGAGGATTTATGGGCGGAAATGTCGATTATCATTCGCACATCGCTGGCTATGGAAAAAAAGAGTTAGATTGGTGGAACCAACGCCGCATCGAAAATGAATCGGGATACGCGACCGATTTATTGAGTCGCTATGCAGTGGATTTTATCGATCACAACAAAGATCTACCCTTCTTTTTGTATCTCGCTCATGGCGCGCCACATGATCCGCTGCAAGGTCGCGATCGCAGCAAAAAGAAATCTCCTGCTGAGACATATAAGGAAATGATCGATACGCTTGACGACTCCGTTGGTGAAGTGATGGCAACGCTGCGCAAGCACAAGATCGATCAGCATACCTTGGTGATTTTTTGTTCCGACAATGGCCCAGCAGCACCTCAAGGATTTGCGGCAAATGCGAACTTGCGCGGTCGCAAAGGCAGCTTGTTCGAAGGAGGGCATCGAGTGCCGTTTATTGCTTCGTGGTCTGGTGTGATTGCGGCGAGCAAAACGGATGCAACAACTCTGATGACGATGGATTTTTTGCCTACCTTTGTGCATCTCGCTGGAGCGAACATTGCCGAACAACATCACATCGATGGTATCAATCTCATGCCGATCTTAAAAGGCGAAGCAATTGCGCCAACACGAGATCTGCATTGGCAGTCGGGCGATGATTGGGCTGTGCGTCGCGGTGCTTGGAAATTGATAGGCAGAGGACCCAAGCTTCTCTCGCTCGTGAATCTGGAAGCGGATCCGAGTGAAAAAATCAATCAGATGGCTCGTGAGCGTGTGCTCGTGCAGCATCTAAAAACCGCTCATCAAACTTGGGTTAAGTCGATTTCGAATTGATCTCAGCTGCCCTATTTATGGTCAGGTCGAGCGAGCGGTTTTGCTTTCCAAACATTGCCGTTTGAAGGAGTGTTGTTCCGTAAATCTGCATGGGATGATCCGTGCAGTGGCAAATCATCAAAAATCCATGAAAGCGAAACCACTTTTTTCGATCGTAGCGTTCTATCAACGACTCCTCGTCACTTGCTCTTGCGTATTGTTTTTTGCCGTGAGCGGTGAAGCTCGCACTTGGACAAGTCCTGATGGCGCGAAAACGTTCGAAGGGGAGCTGAAGTCGTATGATCCTGAATCTGGAGTGGTAAGTGTGCTATTGTCTAACGGAAAAATTCTCAAATTTCCTCAAGTCAAGGTTTCTGCTGCGGACAATGCGTTTTTGAAAAAGCAGGGAAAAGTGGATGCTAACGCTCCTGCGCCAAGTAAGTCTGTGATTACGGACACAGCAGAAGAGCAATTGTTAGAAAGATCCGATGGCAAACCAGCAGATATGAAGAAGCCTGTGCAGGTGTTTATTTTGCTCGGTCAATCCAATATGGTGGGACTAGGAAAAGTGGCAGGTGCTGATTTTTCGTTAGAAAATGCCGTAAAGACTAAAAGCAAGTATGGGTATTTGGTGGAGGAAGATGGTTCTTGGCATGAACGTAAAGATGTTCGCTTTGTGCAGTATATGCAGAGCAAAGGCATGTTGAAAAATGAGTGGATGAAAGTGACGGGTCGAACAATGGGGCCGGAGTATGGAATTGGTCATCCGCTCGGCAATGCCATCGATGCACCGGTGATGATCCTCAAAAGCTGTATCGGCAATCGCAGTCTCGGCTGGGATCTTTTGCCGCCGGGAAGCGAACCGTATGAGCACGGTGGCAAGACCCAGCCTGGTTATCGTGGCACACCGGGGAATCCGAAGGGCAATGGTGAAAAAGTCGAAGGTGAGTGGTATGCGGGTAAGCAATATGATGATGACGTTGAGGATGCCAAAAAAGCACTCGCTGAATTGAGCAAGCATTACCCCGAGGCTGAAAAGTATGAGGTGGCAGGTTTCTTTTTTTGGCAGGGAGAAAAGGATTGTGGCAATGCCGCCCATGCCGACAAGTATGAAGAAAATCTCGTGCGCTTCATCCAACAATTACGCAAGGACTTTGAGGCACCGAATGCAAAATTTGTCATGGGCACTCTAGGTGAATCCAAAAAGGGTTGCGGTGGCAATGGCGAAAAAGTGTTTGACGCACAAATGGCCGTTGGAGGGAAATCCAGTAAGTATCCTGAGTTTCAGGGGAACGTCGCGACAGTTTTCACCAACCCGATGGCCCAAGGAGGAAGTGGCAATGGTCATTACGGTGGCAAAGCTGAAGTTTACATGGATGTGGGAGAAGCCATGGGCAAGGCGATGATTGAATTGCTTAAATGAGATTTGTTCTTCCTATTTGCGTGAATTGCGTTAGGTGTCAAGCTCGCCAACCTGGTTCTTCGATGAAAATTCATTTCATTCTTGTTTTTGTTTTCTACGTCATAGCAGGCAAAGCTTTTGCGTTGATTAATCCTAACGTTTTGCTGATCGTCGCGGATGATCTTGGCGTGGAATGTTTATCCATGTATGGAGGAAAATCTCACCCAACACCAAACCTTAATCGACTAGCGAAAGAGGGCATGCATTTCAGTCGATTTTTCTCAAATCCCTTTTGCTCTCCATCACGCGCGCAATTGCTGACGGGGAGATACCCATTTCAAAATGGGCTCAGAGTAGTCTTGCACAGCAAGCAACAAGAGGACATTTATTTGCGACCTTCACAACCCAGTTTTGTGCGGCAACTCAAGCAGCACGGTTACGCAACGCAACTTGTGGGCAAGTGGCATGTAGCGTTAGAACACAAACATAACACCATTTGTGACTTTGGTTTTGATCATTACCAAACGTGGAGTATTTTTGATGAGAATGGAAAAAAGACCACTCGCTATTGGAATCCCTACTTGCTTAAAGATGATCGCATCATCGCTGAGGAAATCAAGGAACGATATGGTCCTGACGTCGATCTTGAGGTGTCTCTTGACTTCATCAAATCGAGCGTGAAAAACAAGAAGCCATTTCTATTGTATTACTCAACATGCTTGCCTCATTATCCATGGGAGCCAACACCAGATAGTAAAGATCGGAGTTATCGTGCGCCCGATCCTAGGCACAAGGGAGACCCGAAGTATTTTCCTGAGATGCTGGCGTATTTGGACAAGCAGATCGGAATCATGCTGAAGTCGCTCGATGATCTCGGCATTGCTGATAATACCATCGTCATGTTTCTCGCAGATAACGGTACTGATACGGACCTAGTTCACACATGGGCTGATGGGAAAAAAATTGTCGGAGGTAAAGGTACAATGACCGATCGGGGAACGCATGTGCCCTTGATCGTTCGCTGGCCCGGAAAGATCAAATCAAACAGAATTTGCGCGCATCTTGTCGATCTCTCGGATATTTTTCCTACGCTTTGCGAGCTCACAGGAGCCGCTATGCCCGCGCAGAAAATCCATGGTCGCAGCCTCTCTCCACAGCTTCTGGGAAATCCTGGTCAGTTGCGTGAGTGGATTCACATCCAAAATGCGAATGACCGACAGCTCAGAAGTGGCGAATACATGCTGAACAACAAAGGGCAACTGCGGCAGGTGGTGGAAATGGGCGAGCCAGATCCTCGGGAAATCATAGGAAATGATTCAGATGCAGAGGCGTTTGCTAGGGAAAATCTGCAAGCGGTCTTTGATCAGTTGTCTGAAAAACGTTAGATTATTTCAATGCCGTCATCCATTGCTCCCAGCGCTTTTTGAACGAGGGTGAAGTATTGCTTAGCACGTTGGCAGCAGTTTGCGCCGCGTCTTTTTCGCCACTGAGCCACTGGAAACAGATCGCAGATTCGTGGCGTAGAGGGACGCCGACATCGCCGGGATTCTTGCGAATGACTTCGCGATAGAGATTGATGATGTTGGATGCAGGTATCTCTGACCACGGTAAGGAAGCCTCGGTGTCGCCGTTGGAGAGAGTAACCATTCCTTCGCTTGCGGCATTTACAGTCGTAAAGCTGCGGCCATCTTTGCAGGCGATGGCGAGAGTGATCGGCGCTTTGGAAATGTCTTCTTCGAGATCGGCGAGGAAAATGCCCGCACCTTCGCACATGCCGAGCAAGGCGGTGCGTTGCGTTTCTTCGTTAGCGTTCAAGTTACTGGTTTTTTTCAACAATTCGGCGGCATCAAGATACTGGCAGTTGGCTGTCAGAGTTGGCAGTTTTTTCATCACTTCCGCAAAAGATGGACCAGGAGTGTTACCGATGGTTTGCGGAGTTTCTTCAAGCGCTTTGGCATGACGGCCTAGTACGAGTTGCCATTCACGGATCAAAAATTTTGCACGACCACGGGTCGCGAGTGTGGCGAGAACTGGTTCGAGATTTTCAGCCGCATCGCGGCAATCTTGCGGGGTCGCAGGGAGATTGGTGAGTTGATGTTCTTGCAGCTTTGCGGCATCGGCCAAGTAGTTGTTTGCTTTTGCTTGGTAGACCTCGATGAGAGAGTTGTTGCCCTTGATCGTTGCATTTTTGATGAGCTCGAAGGCTGGGATCGCTTCTTTCATCTTTCCTTGCTCCCAGTTTTTGCAAGCGTTCGTCATCGTGCTCATCAGGAAAATCAGATCATCTTGTGGTGTGTCGGACTCGATGTTTTTGGTAATGGGTGGGTAGTCTTGAAGTTGTGGCAGCCAATCTTTCAAACGTTGGCGGATATTTTCTGGAACAGAGGTATCTTTGAGATGTTGCTCGAGGTGCTTGGCGTCAGCGCGAGCATCGTTACTACGACCATTCAGATAAGCACAGAGCATAGCTTCAAAGCCACACCATGTGCGCGTTGGTTCTTGTACGTTGCCGTTGTCGCGGAGTTGCAGAAAGGACTCGCGGGCGGCCTCATAGTTGCCTTGGGCAAGGAGTTTCCGAGCTTGTTGGTAAAGGTTGTTGATGGCGACGCCCGATTGGTCCGTGATGACGGGTACGTCTGTTGCATTTGGATCATTCGTCACGACTATAGGCAAAGGCGTTGGTTCCTTGCCGCCCAAAAGTTTCACCGCAGCCCAGCCAGCGACGCCTAAAACGAGTACTGTTGCCGAAGCGGTAATCATTTTCTGGGCGGTTTGTCTTTTGGCAATGCGCCGGCGCTCGGCGGGAGTGATGGCAACGGGGACGGGCTTGTTTGTCGGCTTGATGCCTTTGCGCAAGTTTTTGTCGCGCGTCTGCACTACCATTAGCGCGGTTTGGAGCGATTCGATGAGTTCATCGTACGAGCGGAAACGCGCAGACGGATCATAGGCCATCGCGCACTCGATAACGGCCGCTGTTTCAAGGCATAGATCGGGGCATGCAATGCTGAGCGGCACGATGTGTTTTTTCGCCTCGCGGAGCTGGGTGGTGACCATGCTCTCCTCGGTGCAGGGGGGCTTGCCGGCGAGCACGTGATAAAAGGTGGCACCGAAGGCATATACGTCGGCGCGGTAGTCTTCCTCCCTTCCTTCGATGGTTTCGGGTGGAACATAGTAAGGCGTGGCCCAGAGTTCATCAGGCGTGGCAACACCTCCTTTGGTCATGAGCGCGAGCCCAAAGTCAACGATTTTCGCGCTGCCTGCGGAGTCGAGCAAGATGTTTCCTGGCTTGATGTCGCGGTGAATCAGACCTGCTGAATGTGCCGAGCGCAATCCTTCAGCAACCTCGATGGCGAGTTGCAGAGCTTCAGATTCAGGGATTGCACCGCGTTCTTTGATTTGGTGCTCGAGATGACCGCCCGTGACCATTTCCATGGCGATGTAGAATCGACCAAACGCTTTGCCGGTTTTGAAAACACGAACCACGTGCGGGTGGGAGATCGCGGCGGTGATGCGGGCCTCTTCCTCGAAGGAGGAGATGCGTTTTTCATCAGCGCTATATGTTTCGCTAAGAATCTTGAGTGCAACCTCGCGGTCGAGAGTGTTGTCGTGGCCAACGAAGACCATGCTCATACCTCCAATCGCATGACGTCGCAAAAGAGTGTAGGGCCCGAACTCGCGTTTGACACGTGTGTGCTTCTGGCAAGCAGGGCACTCAACATTGCTGAAAGGAGCCACATTGCTGACATCCATTGCGGTTCCACAGGCGTGGCAATAGGCAATGGTATCATCAGGTGCGGACATGGGTGCAATGATAGTGATTTTTTACGTGATGGAAATCATTTTACGCGCGACAAAGTGTTTTTTTTATCATCGCAAAATTTGCGTAGTTGAGGGAATTTGTTAGGTTTTAGCGAAAAGAGAGCCAATCAACATAGAGTTGCCACAATTTCCAACCGCCGAAGATCCATGCAAGTCCACCAAGCAGCAAGAACGGCCCATAGGGAAGGGGGCGTCCGAGGCCGATGCGTCCGAGCACTGCGGCGATGATGGCAAAAACTGCGGAGCTTGCGATCGTGAAGACAACGCCGAATCCACCGATGAATGCGCCAATCATGCCAAGCAAATGCGGGTCGCCCATGCCCATCGCCTCGCGTGGTATGGTGGCGTGCGTGACTTTTCCGCTAATGCTTTTGACGTCTTCGAGCCGATGTACCGAGCCATCAGGCATGGTGATTTCGTGTTCGCGAATTTTCAGCAAGCCTTGACCCGCAGCTGTATCGTTGAGTTCGATGGCGGTGCATTCGAGCAGGAGTTCATCGGATTTTCGAAAAAAAAGATCATCCCAAGGAATGTCCTCGCCTTCGCAGGAGAAGACTACGGGATCGGAATCGGTGGGAGCATCGATGAGTTGCCAGTCGGTGGGCGCATCGAAGGCGATCTTTTTTTTGCCGAAAATCAATTTCCCCAGTAAAACCACTGACCACAAGCCGAAAAATCCCAATACCCAGCCAAGTCCAGCATCCTTGACTCCCGTCCACCATGGCCCCTCATGCGCGGCAGCGGGATCGCGGACATGCAGCAATTCAGAATGAAATCCTGCATAGATTAGCGCAACAGCACTGCCGCCCCATGTCAAGCTGATCGGGATGATCTGGTGCTCGGCATCGATCCAGCCAATCGCCACGGCCAGTGCCATGAATACGAAAAGCAGCAGCGCGGTCAGCACGCTGGATTGATACCAACTGGCGGCGAAAAGCAGTGCTGTGACGACTTCGACGATCCAATAACGCACGGGAATCGGTGCATGGCAGTCGGCGCATTTTCCACTCAACAGCAGCCATGATACAATCGGAATGTTGCGCCACCAGACGATCGGGTTTTTGCACAGAGGGCAAAACGATCGCTTCGGCTGGTTCACCGAGAGCCCGAGTGGTAGTCGATAGATCACCACATTCAGAAACGAACCGACGCAAGCTCCGAGCAGAACTACGGGCAGATACCAAAAATACGAGGAAAAATCGAGGAACATCGGCGTCGGGGTGAAATAAACATAAAAAAAGCGATCTCCACCGAATGGGAAGACCGCCTTGGGAAAGAACCTAGGTTGTTGAAGAAGTCGCGTGGATTACGCCTCGGAGCTCTCCTCGGCTGCGGGAGTTTCCTCAACAGCTTTGGCGGCTTTTTTCGCAGGAGCCTTCTTCGTAGCGGCCTTTTTGGCAGCTTTCTTGGCTGTTTTTTCTCCGGTTGCATCGGCTGGCGCTTTTTTGACGACGCTAGCTTTTTTCACGGATCCACCAAGTTTGGCTTGCTCATTTTTGCGACGCAAGTAGTCCTTGCGGCGACGACGTTTGATTACTTTTTTAATTTGCTGTCCCATAGCTGTGCGCTTTGCTACAACTCTCGCCCCCCCGCATCAAGCACAATCTTTCTCTTTTTTCACTACACAACACCATGGCAGGACTTATCATCGCCCCTCGGGCACGCATTTTTCACGGACACGACTGGGTTTACGCAACCGAAGTTAAGAAGGTTTTTGGCGATCCCATGCCCGGCGATGTCATTACCTTAAAGGATTTCCGAGATCGCCCGATGGGCACCGCGATCTACAATCCGCAGTCGCAAATCATCGCCCGCCGCTTCTCGCGTCGCCGCCAGGACCTCGATCTGGAGTTTTTCACTCGTCGCATCCAACAGGCCGTCACGTACCGTGAAAGCATGCCGTTTGATTCCACCCTGTGCCGCATCGTCTGGTCCGAGTCCGATGGCATCCCCGGCCTGATCGTCGATCGCTACGGCGACCACCTCGTCATGCAGACCCTCACTTTGGCCATGGACATGCGCAAGGACATCATCAAGCAGGCGCTCATCGATGTGCTCGCACCGCAGTCGATCGTCTTGCGAAATGACTCACCGATCCGCCGCGCCGAAGGCCTTGAGCTAGAGGTCACCCTTTTCCACGGCGAAACCCCTGGCGTTTTCCCTGTCACCGCGAACGGCATTGTTTTTGAGAT
>CANHKJ010000022.1 GCA_947460915.1 Verrucomicrobiia bacterium | reverse complement strand
ACGGAAAAAGAATATGCCGATTACAAGCTCAGGGTGGAATATCGTTTTCCGGCGAAGCCGGGCAATTGCGGCGTGCTGGTTCACGCGTCCAAGCCGCGTGTCCTTTACGACATGTTTCCCCAATCCATCGAGGTGCAGATGATGCACAAAAGCGCGGGGGATTTTTGGTGCATCCATGAAAACGTGGAGGTGCCGGACATGGAAAAACGCCGTCCCCATAAGGAAGGCCAGAAATTTGGTGGGACCAAGGAAGACGCTCGCCAGATTCTCAACCTCACGGATGATTCCGAAAAACCGCTCGGCGAATGGAACACCATGACCATCGAAGCGCGCGGCAACGAGATCATCGTCCACCTCAATGGCGACCTCGTCAACCACGGGAAAAACGCCACCGCCAGCAAAGGCAAAATTGCCCTCCAAGCCGAAGGTGCCGAAGTCGAATTTCGCAAAGTGGAGCTTGCGCTGTTGGGGAAAGAGTGAAGCATTTAGGAATTTGAGAGCCCAATTTTCCGTCGCTTGTTTCTTTGTCGAAGCTCGGCAGCGTGAATGAAGAGAATTTTACGAAAGCATGTGAAGATCTCTTAGATTTCACAATCAGCGCCGACATAGGCGAGTTTTAGGGGATGACCTTATTGACTTTATGGACCTTGTAGGTAATCGCGTGTTCAAATGGGGCGTGTGCCTTTGCAATCGGGATAGGTGGTGCAGCCCCAGAAGTTTCCTTTGGCGGACTTGCGGCGGCGCATCGGCTTGTTGCACTGCGGACAGTTGGGGGAGGGCTCGGTGGATTTTTGGCCTTCTCGTGCTTCTAGGCGCTTTGCCATGAGGCGTTCGTTGAAGCCGCCGGTTTCTTGGAAAGCTTTGCCCTGTGCCTCGATCTGGCTCTTGAGCATATTCAGGGCGCGGCCGATGATGATGAGCATGGCGTTGGCCACGACTACCGCGTCGGCGGCATCCAGCCAGCGGGCGTATTTTTTCCGCTGTTCCAGAGCGTGTTTGGCTGATTCATGCACCATGTCGTCGGTGAAGGGCGCATTATCAAGAGAGATGGCATTTACCTCTTTGGCTTCAGGGGAATGCACCGACCACGGTAGCTGCTGGCGGTCGAGGATGAAAATTTCGTAATCGCCACGCAGTTCGCTGAGGCTGGCACGCGCTACGTCCGTGAGCTTCATTTCGGTATCTTTGGAGGTGGATGAGCGCTCCGAGCCTTCGATGATGTTTTGGCGGCCACTGCGTGCAGCTTGGGTCATCTGGTCGTATTGGCGGCCTTTGGGATCGTAGAATTTGGTGCCGGTTTCGCGGTGATCAAAGGTCAGAAAGCGGCGGCAGAAATGCAGGGTTTCGATTTGGACGATCGTCGCCAGCGTGAAGGAATGAAGCCGGCGGAATCCGCCGTGTTTATCGAACAACTCAGGCATGGGAGGAAAGAAAGAGTATGGTGAAGGGGAGTGACTTCAAGGCGCAAAATTGCACGACCAATTTGGTCAAAAAAATCAAACGTGTCAATGAAGTCATCTAACAGCACGCGGTGAAATACCCAGGCTTTTGAAGGACCTTGTTGACTGAGTTGACGTTGTTGGTAGCGTTGTCACAAAGTAAGATGGTTTTTTGTGACAAAATTTCGCATGATTTTCCTCAGAACGCGAAGACTTGTTGTGGTTCTTGTGGATGGAAAATGGGGGCGCGGCTAACTTTTTTCCAGAAGGGGAAGAAGCCGCTGCGGGCGGCGGGGTAGAAGTCTTGGTCCCAGGGGCGTTGGAGCCAGTGCATTTGGCAGTTGTTGCATTGGGTGAGTTCGTTGATGGCGGGGAAGAGGGCATCGGCGAGTGAACCGACTTGTGGGGCCATGGCGATGAGGTGCTGCACTTGTTGCTGCTGAAGCCACTGAGGAAGTTCGGTGGCTTGGTGAATGGTGGTGATGGGAACGCTGTAATGATCGCTCAGGCGTTGCTGGGCATCGGCGATGACGGTGTCGAGCCAAGCATGGCGTGCGGCGGAGATGTGAGAGTCGCGGTGGTCGAGAAAAACAATGGCGGCGGGCTTGCTGGGGGCGAGGTTGCTGTGTTCTATGCTGAGGTCTTCGGCATGGACGAGTAGGGTGAAATTTTCTAACGAATTATCTATGCTGGCTGGGCAGCGTGGCAGAGGATGCGTTGTGAGATCGGCGTGATCTACGGGGATGGATGGCTGCGTTTGATGCAATGCCTCAAGGCCTGCGGTCGGGTGTTGTGGATGGTAGCGCGCGATGTTGTCGGGGCGAGCGATGTAGGTTTTTCCGGGAGTATGCAGGCCGGCGACCCAGCGCCACGAGAGCGTGTTGCTGGCGGGATCGGCATCGAGGAGGTGATCGAGAAAAAATTGCGCGCCGAGGGCCCAGGGAAGTTTCAGGTGATGAATCCAGTAGGCCGCCCACCACATGCGGGCGTGGTTGTGGAGGTAGCCGGTGCTGCGGAGTTCGTTGGTGAACTCATCCATGACGGCACAGCCGGAGCGAGCGTTCATGGCATCGCGTGCGAGATCGCTGGGTTCATTGTTTTTGTTAGAAGTGCGCGCGACGGCATCGAGCCAAATGCCAGGACGCTTGGCGAGCCAGCCTTTCCAGTAGGTGCGCCAACAGACTTCTTGGAGAAATTTTTCGATCGAGGAAAAGGAGTGTCGCTCTAAAATAAAGCGCACGACTTCTTCTTCGGTGATGAGCCGATGGCGGATCGCAGCGGAGAGTCGGGAAACATGCGGGTGCCCTGCGGCGATGAAATTTCGTGTGCCGGCGTAGCGTTTGACATGAGAGGAAAAGGCATCGAGTCGATCGAGCGCAGCGCTGCGTGTGGCGGGAAAGGGATCGAGCATGGATCAGGCGGGGCTGTGAGGCGATGGGTTGTGGATGATGCATTCGCGGCCTTCGGCGCTGCACCAGAGTTGGTAGATGCGGATGACGTTTTTGCGAGTGCTAGTGAGCGGCAGCTTGAGATAGCCGAGTCGCTTGGCGGCCTCGAAGAGGATGCGTTCCTTTTGGGTCAGTCGATGGCCAATGTTGCGATTGCCGATTTTGGCTTTGGTCGCGAGCCCACGGCTGAGTTTTTCTACGTCATTGCGATCGACTTTTTTCATGCGGAGGGAATGTCCGCGTGGTTGGGAGAAATGCAAATGGGAAAAAACGGGGTAAAAGCTGAAAGGCTGAAAATCTAAAAAGCTGAAAGTTAGATTAAACCAGTGAGCAGTGACTCTGCCTTTTTCTTATGTCTTGTGTCTGATCGTCTTGTGTCTTATCTTTGATGGCGATGACGTTGATGGAGAGATTTTTTGCGGCGGATTTGGTTTCGTTGAAAATTTGTGGGATTACTCGGGCGGAGGATGCGCGGGGATTGGTGGCGTTTGGGGTGGAGGCGTTGGGGGTGAATTTTTGGCCATTGTCGAAGCGATTTATTTCACCGGATGATGCGGCGCCGTGGTTGCATGAGGTCAAGGGGCAGATCGTGCGAGTGGGGGTTTTTGTGAATGCGCAGAATGATTTTATCGAGGAATTGGTGCGGCAGGATTTGATCGATGTGGTGCAGTTGCATGGCGATGAATCTTCGGAACAAATGCTGGCCTTGCAGGCGCGGGGGATTCCTTGTGTGCGAGCGTATGGGGTGAAATCGGTCGAGGATCTGGAGGGATTGGTGGCATTTGCTAACGCGGATGCCTTATTGCTCGATACCGCGGCACCCGGTGTGTACGGCGGCACGGGTGAGGTATTTGATTGGGAGCTGGTGCAGCAAGTGCGTGAAGCTTTCCCTGGAAAGCCGTTGTTTTTGGCAGGAGGAATTACGCCACAGAATGCGGAGTCGGCGGTGCGACAAGTACTTCCTGCGGCGTTGGATGTAGCATCGGGCGCGGAGATTTCGCCGGGGGTGAAGGATTTTGAAAAAGTGGCGGCACTTCAGCGTTGTGTGTCGGCAGTTCGGTAGCGGGTTTTTGACAAGAGGAAATACGATCTAACGAAACGCAGAGTGGCGGAGTTCGAGGAGGAAATCGCGGAGTTTTTTTGAGGGGGGCGAAGCGAACATTTGGAGTGGAAATCAATTTTGATTGACCTGGGGGCTGGGGGATGCTAGATATTGATTGGTCAAATTGAATAAATATGAATACAAAATTTTGGAAACAACTGTCGTGCTTGATGATGCTTTTGGGCTTTAGTGTTTCGGCTGTGGCTGATGAAACGAATGGCTATGTTGGCAAGATTGGGCAGCAGAATGCGGAATTTACGTTAACATGGAATGCCAGTGGCAAAGTCAATGGCACCTACCATTGTCCTGGTGGCTCAGGCCGGGTGTATGTATTGCGCGGCAGCAACCCGAAGGAAGGTGAGTTGGTCTTGCATGAGTACACGAATGGTGTGCACTCGGCGACTTGTTATCTGACCAAGAGCACGGAGCAAGGTAAGGTCGTGTGGCGTGGTGTGATGCACAACAACGATGGGCGCGATAAGGCGATTTATTTTTATCGTGGCAAGTGATTTACTCGTTAGCTGGGGAAGCGCTGCACGATGGGCATGCGGCGACCGGAGCCAAAGGCCTTGCTGGTGACGCGCAGCCCCACGGCGGCTTGTTGGCGTTTCCATTCATTGAGATCAATGCGGCGCTGAACCCAGCGGACCATGGTTTCGTCGAAACCTGCGGCGATGACTTCTTCGGTGGAGAGTTGCTGCTCGACGAGCTTTTGCAAAACGGCATCGAGAATGTCGTAGGGTGGGAGGGTATCTTGGTCTTTTTGATCGGGGCGTAGCTCGGCGCTGGGTGGCTTGTCGATGGTGCTCCAGGGGATGATTTCGCGTTCGCGATTGATCCAGTGAGCTACGTCATAGACGGTGGTTTTTGGCAGATCGGAAATAACCGCGAGACCGCCGCACATGTCGCCGTAGATGGTGCAGTAGCCGACAGCGAGTTCGCTCTTGTTGCCGGTGGTCAGAAGTAGGTGGCCGAATTTGTTAGACAGCGACATGAGGTAGAGTCCGCGGATGCGCGCCTGCATGTTTTCCTCGGTGACGTCTTCCTTTTGTCCGGAAAAAACAGCGGACATGCTTTGTTTGACGGCGTCGAAGGTATCGACGATGGAGACCTCGGTGCAGGAAATGCCAAGACTTTTCTGGAGGAAAAAGGAATCGTCCACACTGCCACGAGAGGAGTAGGGCGAGGGCATGGTGAGTCCAAATACCTGATCCGCTCCGAGGGCCTCGGCGGCAATGACGGCTGTCAGAGCACTGTCGATGCCACCGGAAAGACCGAGGCAAACGCTAGAGAATCCGCACTTGGTGGCGTAGTCGCGCAGTCCGAGGACGAGTGCTTGGAAAATTTGCTCCGGCGCTGACGGTTCATCGATGCGGGGCTTGAGGTTGTTGAGATCGACTGTGGTGATTTCTTCGCGGAATCCTGGGAGCTGGATGACGCTGCCATCAGCAGGCGTGGCGATGAGGGAATGGCCATCGAAAATCAATTCGTCATTTCCGCCGACGGAATTGCAATACACGACGGGAGCCTGGAGTTCCGTGGCGACGCGCGCCATGAGTTCGCGGCGGGTGCGGGTCTTGCCGACGTGGTAGGGCGAGGCGCTGAGATTGAGCAAAAGATCGATGCCTTGCTGCTTGAGTTCCTCAACGGGGTCGCGGTCGTAGAGTGGGCGAGGGAGGTAGTCCTCGGTCCAAATGTCTTCACAGATGGTGATGCCGAGGCGGTGTCCGTTCCAGTGGATGACTTCGCATTTTTCGCTCGGTTCGAAGTAGCGGAGCTCATCAAAAACATCGTAGGTGGGGAGTAGTGTTTTGTAGATTTTGTGTACGATTTTTCCTGCTTCGAGCCACGCGGCAGCATTGCGAAAAGGTCGGCCTGGGGCGCTGGCGGTGTTGTGATCGACGTAGCCGACGAGGAGTGGGATGTGCTTGATTTCCTCGCTCAGATAGTCGAGCGCTTGGAGGCACTTGGGCACGAATTGCGACTTGTGTACGAGGTCGCGTGGCGGGTAACCGACGAGCGACATCTCTGGTGTGATGACGATATCGGCTCCTTGGTCCAAACAGGCGCGATAGGCATGAAGGATCTTTTTGGCATTGCCGGGAAAATCTCCGACGGTGCCATTGATCTGCGCGATTCCGATTCGTAAGCCATGGTGCATCGGCGATACGCTAGCAGGAACGAGCATCGGGGCAAGGGCGAATCGGCGTGTTTTCGATGGGAAACGGTGCTAAGGTGGATATGTTTGCTGCCATATCTTCGTTCGATAAGAATTTTTTGATTTGTTCTTGTAAATTCCGTGCGAAAGCGACACAGATTTTTCCGACTTGTTGCAGTATCTGATACATTTTTTTACAAAATACACCTATGAATGATACAATTCCCGATCTTTCGCTTGCAGAGCGCGCTGTTCACCTTGCGGAACAACTGTTGCAGGAGGCGGCGAAAGAAGCGACGTGGGCAGAGCGCTGGCAGGCGTGGAAACTTTCGCGGATGATGGCCGATCCCGAAGGGAAACTTACGACCTTGATGCTCACGGATCAGGTGTTTCGCTATCCGCAGGATCATCAGAAGGCGCAGCGATTGCGTGATATCGTAGAGCAGCAGGGCACTCCCGATTATTTGCCGATTTGGGAACAAGCGATGATGCGCATCGGCGCCGCGGTCTCGCAGTTGGCTCCCGAAATTGTCATGCCATTGTTCGAGGCGAAAATGCGCGGTGAGAGTGCCAAGGTGGTGCTCCCTGGAGAAGATCGTGCCTTGCACAAGCATTTGAAAAAGCGTCGTCGCGATGGCATGAAGATGAACCTCAATCAATTAGGGGAGGCGATCTTGGGCGAAGAAGAAGCGGCGCATCGCTTGGCGACGAATCTGGCCCGCTTGGCTGACGAACACTGTGAATACATTTCGGTGAAAATTTCCGCCATTTTCAGTCAGATTCATTTGATTGGCGTGGAGCAAACGATCCTCAAAATCAAAGAGCGGCTGCGTCGTTTGTATCGTCAGGCGATGACGCATCGCATCGCTGCGACAGGTGGCTACAAGTTTGTCAATCTGGACATGGAAGAGTATCGCGATCTGCGCTTGACCTGTCGGGCCTTCACCGAGGTGTTAGACGAAGAAGAATTTATGGGACTCGAAGCGGGCATAGTGCTGCAAGCGTATCTGCCAGACTCGTATCCCGCGCAACAGGAATTGACCACTTGGGCGATGGCTCGTGTGGCGCGTGGTGGATCGGGAATCAAGGTGCGCATTGTCAAAGGTGCCAATCTTGCGATGGAGCAAGTCGAGGCGATCTTGCACGATTGGGAGCAAGCTCCGTATCGTTCGAAGAAAGAAGTGGATGCCAATTTCAAGCGCATGCTACACTATGGTTGTGAGCCGAAGCATGCGGCGGCAGTGCGCCTGGGGGTAGCATCGCACAATCTTTTTGACATCGCTTACACCTTGTTATTGCGCGAAGATCAAGGCGTAGAAGCACGAGTGGAATTGGAAATGTTAGAAGGCATGGCCAATCATCAGGCGCGGGTGGCACGTCGCCATGCGAATGGATTGTTGCTGTATGCTCCCGTGGTGCGGCGTGAAGATTTCTCCAGTGCGATTTCCTATTTGGTGCGTCGACTGGATGAAAATACGGCGGATGAAAATTTCCTGCGTGATTTGTTTGGCATGCAAGCTGGAGATGCCAAATGGGAGCGCCAAAAAGAACGTTTTCTGGACGCCTGCGCGATCCAAGAAACTGTGGGAGCAGCGCCCCAACGCTTGCAAGATCGTCGGCTAGAAGAAACGTTAGAGCGTGAACTGCAAAACGGCTTTCACAATGAAGCGGATACGGATTGGGCCTTACCAGCGAATGTTGCTTGGGTGACCGAAAAAGTCGCGGCACAGGCAAGTCATCCCGCTCTTAGCATTCCATTGGTGATCGCTGGAGAAATTACTGCGTCGGACGAAATGGCGGATGCCGAAGATCCATCGTGCCCAGGTATTGTAAACTATCGCTATGCATTGGCATCGGCTGATCAGGTGCAACAGGCTCTCGCTTGGGCGGCGGCTGACCCTAGTGGCTGGCGTTCCTTTAGCGTGGAGCAACGTTCCCTTGCTCTGCGAAAAGTAGCGGCGCATCTTGCCAAACGCCGCGGCGATAGCATTGCAGTGATGTTGCGGGATACGGGCAAAGCGGTATCGGAAGGAGATGTCGAATTTAGTGAGGCGATTGATTTTGCTAACTACTATGCAAATCGTACTTCGGATGCGGCGTTTTGTGATGGAACCGAGGCGACGCCACTAGGCACGGTGGTAATCACGCCGCCGTGGAATTTCCCTTTCGCGATTCCGTGCGGAGGTGTTCTAGCGGCGCTGGCTGCGGGTAATACGGTTATTTTCAAGCCTGCACCTGAGGCAGTGTGGACAGGCTATCACATGTGTCAGTTGCTGTGGGATGCGGGGATTCCGCGCACGGCACTGCAATTTTTGGTATGCCCTGATAACGAGATTGGCACCTCGTTGCTGACGGATGATCGGGTGCATGCGGTGATTTTGACGGGTGCCTACGCCACAGCAAAATTGTTTCACTCATGGAAGCCAAAGATGAATTTGTTTGCGGAGACCAGTGGAAAAAATTCGCTGATCATCACCAATGCCTGCGATCCTGATCAAGCGGTGAAAGATCTCGTGCGCAGCGCGTTCGGCCACGCTGGGCAAAAATGCAGTGCTGCCTCGCTAGCGATCATCACGGCGGAGCGTTACGATGATCCTGCGTTCCTGCGTCAGCTTCGCGATGCTGCGGCCTCGCTCACCGTTGGTTCCGCATGGGAGTTGGATTCGATTGTCACGCCCGTGGTGCGTGCGCCAGGTCCTGAATTGTTGCGCGGGCTCACGACGCTTGATGAAGGTGAAATTTGGTTGTTAGAGCCTAAGATGATCGATGGCAACCCTTGCTTGTGGTCGCCTGGCATCAAGATCGGCATTCGTCCCGGCTCGTGGTATCATCAAACGGAGTGTTTTGGTCCGGTGTTAGGTCTGATGCGTGCTCCCGATTTTACAACGGCCTTGCAGTGGCAAAATGATTCGATGTTTGGACTGACTGCGGGATTGCACTCGCTTGATCCGAAGGAAATTCGCACATGGCAAGCCACAGTAGAGGCTGGCAATGTGTATCTCAATCGTTCGATCACGGGGGCGATTGTGCAACGTCAACCATTCGGTGGTTGGAAGTCATCGTGCATCGGCGCTGGTGCGAAAGCGGGTGGTCCAAACTATGTGGCGCAATTTTCTCATTGGCAGGAAACTGCACTGCCGCATCAACGTGCGATGATCAGTGAAGAACTTCGTTCCTTTGCGCAGACGCATGCTGCGGATGACGCTTGGCTGATGGCTGCGATGGAAAGTGATGCGTATTGGTGGTCTCACGAATTCGGTATCGCCCATGACCCGACGGCATTGATTTGCGAAAAAAATCTATTCCGGTATCGCGCCATGCCTCATGCCATCATTCGCGCGAGTGAGGATCAATCGTTTGCTCACACCCTGCGCATGGTCGCTGCGGCGGAGCGAGCAGGTGTGAAAAAAATCAGCGTCTCGTCATCGACATTACTGCCGCGCATTGCCTCGGAGCATGTGATGGTGCTCAATCAGAGCGATGAAGAGTTTCTTCAAAGGCTGAGGAAACAGCCGCCCCATGGTGTGCTGCGTGCCGTGGGTGCTTCCGCGGAAATGCACCGCATCGCTCACGAACAACGCCTGCGCATCGTGGCGCGTCCCGTGTTGGCGCTTGGCCGCATCGAAATGCTACCATTCCTGCGGGAACAAAGTCTCTCGGCCACAGCTCATCGCTATGGGAATCTCGTGCCAATCGATGACATGTTGCTATGATTACCCATTGGTGGCAGCATGGCGGCTTCTCGAATTCATTTGACAAAATTAGGAATGGCTACATATTTGTGCTACAATGAAAATCGCGACAGTTCGAGATTTGAGAAATCGTTACACGAGCGTATTAAGCTGGGTGAGCGCTGGCGAGGATGTGCTGATTACGCAACGAGGCACCATCATTGCGAAATTAAGTCCCGTTTCCCATCAAAGTGCGGATGCGGTTGACTGGGCGTCGAGTCCCGAAGTTGTGCGAGATCGGAGTGGTGAACATATTGTCAGTTCTGAATTTGCTGCGGAAATTTTAGCAGAAGCTAGCGGCAAATGGTGACATTCTGTGATACCAGTTTTCTATATTCACTTTATGGCAATGATGCACACAGCGCAAGAGCTGTCGCATGGGTGAAGCAGTACTCGAAAGCCATCCATCTCAATCATCTGACTCATTTTGAATTCGGAAACGCATTGAGGTTTTCGGAATTTCGTAAAGCAATTCCTGCGGGGACAGCTGCTGTATATTGGGCTGGATTTGAAGCTGCAATCGCACAGCGGCGGTTGGTTGTGATGACGACCAATCTTGCCGATGTGGTGGAGGAAGCAAAACGCATATCATCTCAAAGAACCTTGACTGGTGGGCATCGCAGTTTCGATATTCTTCATGTGGCGAGCGCGATCATCACCAATGCCTCTCAATTTCTGACCTTTGACGATAATCAGAAAAAACTCGCTCAGGCAGAGGGCTTGGTTGTGCCGATATAAAAATTAAGCAGGCGATCAATAGATGCTGTAGAATTTTATCTAACGAAAAATCGCAGGCACGAACGAGAGGTCGGTGGCTTCGGCTACGGCGAGTTTGATTTGCTCGGCGATGATTTCGGGAGCTACGGGAGCTTGGTAGTCTTGCAGAGCATATTCGAGTGCGGCTAATGGCTCGGGGTGTGCGGTGCGGAGCATTCGATAGACTTTCACAGCAAGAGCCTCGGCGGCACCCGGTGTGAGAAGATTGGGCATGTTGGCTTCAAGCGGCGCGGGCATTGACTCGGGCAGCTGGACTTGGCGGCGCTTGCACAATGCGCGAACGAGCGCGTAGCTTTCTTGCGGAGTTGTTGTGGGGAAAAGGGGAATTTTGACGTCAATCCGGCCCGGGCGTTTAAGGTCTACTTCGACGAGGTCAGGTCTGCTGGTGGCGAGTGCCCAAAGGATTTTTCCGCGATTGCGCGAATTGCTCATTTGTTCTGCCATCATGCCGTAGATGCGGCCATTGACACCTGAGTCTCCGCTATCCGCATTGCGACGTCCGAGCGCTTGGTCGGCTTCATCGACAAAGACAATGCAACGGCCGAGGGCTTCGAGCAGGCGGAAGATTTTTTCAAGGTTGGATTCGGTCGATCCTACCCATTTGTCGCGAAAATTTTTCATCTTCACCACCGGTACACCTGCTTCGCCTGCGAGGCACTCGACCAAGAAGGTCTTGCCAGTTCCCACGGGACCGCAGAAGAGGTAGCCCATGGGCAGTGCGGCGAGGTCGCCTTGTTTCCATAAGGCAATGTCTTGCCGTAGCCATGTTTTGATCGATTCGATGCCGTAGAGATCATCGAGTGTGCGATCGGGCTTGAGGAATTCGATCAGGCCATTGGCATCTTTTTCGACCAGCTCTTTTTTGATCGTGATTAGATCGGCGGGCTGGAGCGCTTGCTTGTGGTGTTGGCGTTGCTGGAGCAAGGTCTCGATGCTGTGCAAGCTGGCACCAGCAAGGGCGGCGGCAGGTTGAGCGAGGTCCGCGGAAAATGGCGCGAGCGCGAGTGGATAGAGCATGGCGAGGTGATCGAGAGCTGGTCGCAAGGCCTCGGCCTGGGGAAGAGGAATGATGATGCGCGCGCTTTGCGGATTGTTGGCCAGCAAGGGATGCAGGTCGTTGAGATTTTCGCTCAGCAAAAATGTGGCGCAATGAGTCTCGGTGATGGCAGGGTCGGTGGACCAATCACGCAACTGCGAAGCGATGGCGCTGAGCTCATAGTTTGCCGAGCCCGGAGAGGGCGGCACGATCAGATTGGCGTTCTCGATGAGGATGGCAACACGAATGGTCTTATCCGGCTTGAGGCGCGCGAGGTTGGCACAAAAGCGCAAGTAGTGAGTGAGCACGTGAATGGATTCACGCGGTGTAGTTGGCAACGCTTTTTCCTTGTAGGCAGGCCATTGGGCAAAAATTTCTCCACCTTTGTCCACCCGACATCCATTGCCAAGATCGTAGCGCAGGATGACATCGAATTTGGTAAGCAGCGCCTCTTTGATGTAATCTGTTAGGGAGGAGAGTCGGCTTTTCTCCTGCGTGCTGATGAGGTAGCGATCGTGGATGTTGCCGCAAACGATGAACTGCGATGCCGCGCCTGATTCGTAGAGATCGACGATTTCTTGGGTCCAGCGCGATGGGGTGGAATTCATGAAGAACAATCTGTTTTTGGCGGAGTCAGATGTCAAGCTAATCGGGTGCTAGGTGAGTGCGTGTGGCTACGAGATTTTCTTGAGTGGTGTAGAAAAATGTGCTAGTCTGAGACGTGAGCGCGTGGCAAAATTTTCGTTGTGGAATTGCGAGTTACTGGCGAGTCCCGGGCATGCTGACGAAGCATCGGTTGTGGCATTATCAATTGTTGCCAGCTTTTGTTAGTCTGATCATCACTTCATTGATGGTGGCACTGATGCTGTGGTGTGCGAATCTTCTGCGCGGGTGGGTGGATCAGCGATGGGAATTTCAGCATGAGGGGCTAGACGATTTCTTGGCTCTGGCTGTAGGTGCGGGAGCGTTTGTCTTCATGGTCTTGATCTTTCTTTTTCTTCATAAGCACATTGTGCTTGTAGCGTTGTCGCCGTTTCTTGGTCGCATTGCGGAAGTGATCACGCGTGCGGAGTGCGGACCGCAGCCGGATACGGTGATGAATCAATGGCAATCCTTGCGACGCAGTGGGGTGATCAATACGCGTTCGGTCTTTGTCGAATTGCTCTGCACCATACCGTTGGGGCTTGTTGGCTTGCTCCCGTTTCTCTCGCCCTTCACTTCGGTCGCCATTCTTTTCATCAGTGCTCGCTATGCGGGCAATGGTTTGATGGATTTTCCGTTAGAATATCGGGGGCTTAGCGTGCGACAAAGTGTCGAGTGGTCGCGCCAGCACAAAGCGACATCGATGGGTGTTGGCTTGGGCTATCAGTTGCTGTTGATGATTCCCTTGTTGGGCTGGATGTTTGCTCCAACATTTGGAACGGTAGCAGGCACCATTCGCTCGATTGAAGAAATGCGTAAATTTGAGGCGCGATGAAGCGCCTTCTACTCGTTATGCCTCTGGGGTCATTTCTTTTTTCACCTCAGCAGCGGCTGGGGTGCTAGAAGCTGGCGTGGCGACGGGCATGCCGAGTTCGGCAGCGAGGTCTGCGAGGGCCATGTCTTCGAGGGCTTCGCGCTCAGCTTGTTGCTCCTTGAAGCGAGTCGTATCGATGCTATCGCGAGCAACGCGCGCGCGGCCAGATGCCTTGGTGCGCTCTTCTTCGACCATTTCGTGAAGACGGCTGATGGTATCGCCGGAACCACCGATTTGAGTGAGCATGCCGCTAGCCATTTCGTTCATTTCGGCGAGGGCTTTTTTCATTTTCAGATCATCGAGGTCCTTGCGCAGGTCCTCCATTTTTTCGCGTGCGGTCTTGATGGCGGTGTCGCGGGAAATAGTGAGCTCTTTGTAAGTGGTCTCGGCATCGGCGAGTTGGGCACGATTGTCGACCAATTCCGCGCGCACTCGTTGGAGTTCCAGCGCGATTTCACCAGCAAGGCGTTGGTTGCCTGCACGCAAGTTGGCGGCGGCTTTCGCTTTGAGATCAGTTTCTTCTTTTTCTTGGCGCTTTACTTGGGTGATGAGCTTTTCACATAGACCAGCATGAGCGACGAGGCCTTGGTTGAACTGGGTGATTTGCTTACGAAGGTTTTCTTTTTCGAGTTCAAGCAGAGCCTCGGGGTTGCGTTTTTCTAGGCCTGAGACGAAAAGACCGAGGAAACCTTTGAAGATGTTGGCAATGCGCTGAAACATGATGTTTTTGGGAAGTGTGTAAAATTCAGGGGCGGACGATGGCTGATGCCTGTCATGGCATCAACTTCGCTAGTCTGAACGCTACCGAGCCACAGGTCAAGCCTGCGGGGAGGGGAAAATCGGGCTTTTTTTCTACTGACTAACGTTCAGCCTATGACTTGGCAAGCTGGTCGAGGATGCCGTTGACGAAGCGTCCTGAGTCGTTGGAACCGAATTTTTTCGCAAGGTCGATGGCTTCGTTGATGACGATATTCGGCGAAAGATCAGGGCGAGTCATCAACTCGCAAGCACTAAGTCGGAGGATGGCGCGATCAACGGGATCGATCCGCTCGGGAGAGAAGTTGGTGATGATTTCGGCGAGAGATTTGTCGACTTCGGCTTTGTGTTTAAGGACGAGATCGACGAGTGAGTCCGCATCACGGCGTAGTTCGATGAGATCCACGTGGGATTCACGGAGATGCTTGAGGTCGGTCTGATCCGGGAAATTTTCCGGTTTTTCGAGCATGCGCACGCGATCCGAGATGCGTTGCAGGCGGCGAATGGACGCGGTCACTGGCTCAAGTGGATTGCGCAACTGCGGTTGGTCATCGATGGCATCGATGAAGCGGATGCGGGCTGCGCTGAGGTCGTGCTCGATGCCGTAGAGTTTTTTCAATGCGACTTCGAGTTGAGCGACGGCAGTTTCTTGATCGGCATCGTGCACGGGGATTTTGCGGCAGATGTCGTATTGCATCGTCCATTCCGACTCATAGCGTAGCACGAGTTGGAGTTCGCGTTTGAGAATGGCGAAGTCGGTGGAAGCTCCCAAGCGGGCTAATGCCTGTGGGCTGCGATCCGAGAGTTCGAGGAGACGATCGGGGCGGCCTTGGGTGATATGTTCCAGTGCGCGCATCGTGCTGGCAAGCAGACGACGGCGATCAGACTCGGTTAGTAATTCCCAGAAAGTAGTGCGGTAATCGGCAGCGGGTGCGCCACCTTCAAGGTCGGCACAGTAGAGGAATTGCACGGCTGCCTCGCGGATTTGGCGTCTACTAGGCATTGGAACGATTGTTGGCGCGTGGGATCGAGCGCTCGAGTTCTTGGAAAATATCAATCATTGAGGTAGCTGCGCGGGCAGCCTCGCGTCCACGATTGATGTTGGCACCGATGCAGCGCGCGTAGGCTTGTTTTTCGTCATCACAAAGGAGGACTTCGTGAATGATGGGGACGCGATGAGTGATGGCAAGTTGTTGGAGAGAAGATGTCACGGACTCGGCGACGAGGTCGGCATGGGCGGTAGCTCCGCGAATGATCAGACCGAGCGCGATGATGCAGACGGGGGACTCACGATTGAGAACATTGGCGATGGTAACAGGGATCTCGAAGGCACCAGGGACGCGGATCAGGTCAACGCGTGATTGAGGCATGAGCTCGCCGAGTTCGTCGATGGCATTTTCGACAAGGGCATCAGTGAACTCCGTGTTGTACTTGGAGGCAACGATACAGACCCGCACTTTGGAGCCGACGTGGCGAGGACGTGGTGGAAGAATGGATGACATCGGACGGGTGTTATGCTGGGAAAAATAAGATAAGTCAACGACGAGAGTGCATTGATGTCACTTTTTTTTAGCAGAATGTGGAAATTTTCCCTTATTGATAAACCGATCGAGGGAATGCGTCATCTGCTGTAGGAATCGGCCATGGATGATCGGCAGCCAATGGAATAGGGGACTGAGGAATTTGTCAGTGACCTGACTAATCAGCAAACGGTAATGGGGCGCGCATCCGCTCATTGATGCCGGGGAATTCATAGACGCAGCGAGGCGTGCTTTGGGTGACGATGGCTGTCGAAAATTGCTGTGGGCATCCGCTTTGATGAAATTCGCCTCAGCGCTTCGGAAGATGCGGCACTAGCAGTTCGGTCCTTGCAGATTCGCTCCTGAGGCGTGACGCGTTGAACGAGAAATCATTTCATCCAGTCGGCAGAAGCGGGATGAACCTTGGGTAGATCTTGTAGCAAGAGTTGCAACATGGCTCGCGCGCCTGCTTCATTGAAATGAGTGCGGTCATCGGGGGCATTGGCGTGACTTTTTGATTTTTCCTCACCCAATTGTAAAAGTAACTGACTGCTGCTGCGATGAAGGTCGATGACGGGCACGTTTTTTTCTCTGCCGACAAGAAGCATGGATTCGGCATAGGGGCGCAATGAATCGGTAATCTTACCATCGCGAAAGGTGCGTCGCGCTACGGGAGTCACTAAAATCGGTTGGGCTTGGTGGGCGCGACAATCATCGATAAAGCGTCGCAGATGCTGGGGAAAGTCCGTTCTCGGATTAGTGGATTCGGGCCGAACTGCGGGGTGCGAGTCATTATGGCCAAATTGGATCATCACCACGTCGGGATGAAGAGCAAGAGCTTCGTGCCACAGATGTTGTTCGATGAATGTTTTGGTGCTGCGGCCTTTGCGGGCGGTATTGATCACACGACAATTATTGTTCAATGCTGCGGGGAGAAATTGCCCCCAACCTCGACAAGGGTCATTTTCTGGATAATCGCACACCGTCGAATCGCCTACAAGTACGATGGTCGTGAAATCGGCGCGTGGGTTCCAGTCATCTGCGCCTGCAAGCACTTTGTGCGGTGATATCGCCAGTGCTTCATCGAGAGGGATTTGTTTCGACCACGATACGCGGGTTGCTGTGTGATTCGCTTGAGAAGGACTACCATATTCATAGTAGCGCGCGGTTTTTTCCGAATCTGGTTTGTTCCAGTTGTGCCAACCTTCAGGTAAAATATGGGGTCCTGTTTGGCAGAAGAGGAATCCGACGTTGGCATTGGGACGCCACGGTCTGCCGAGGTAGGTGTTAGGGAAATTTCTCGATTTGCTTTGCTGGCTGACATCAGGATTTTTCCATGGGATTGAGTCGCCTGTGAGTTTACAATTTTTGAAAACGAAGCCGTAGGGTTGCTGTGGTGCAGTGCTGGCAGCGGTGATGTATCCACCATTTTTACTGTGAATGTGGCATCGATCAAAAAATGCTGTGGCATCGCCGTAGATGAAATCGACGCGGCCCTCAATGAAACAATCGACAAAATCGTGACGTCCTTTGTTGACCATCAATGTATCCTGCCAGCCTTCAAAGCGGCAATTGCGGAACCGCACGCGGTCGGCATCCGAGCGCAGTGCAAGGGCTTGTCCATGATCCCCAGAGGTATTGCGAAATGTGATGTTGGTAGCAGAGAAATCATTGCACAAAATTTTGACACCTGGATTGAAATGATCGGCACCATCAGGTCGCGGATCGTTGACGTTTCGGTCCCAAGTGATGATGGTAGATTCGGTAGATTTACCGATCATGCGAAGTGGGTGTTTGCGTGCAGCAATGACCAGTGGACCTTGATATACTCCTGCTGCCAGTTCTAACACAACGGATTCCTTTTCATCTGCGTCGAGTTGTGCCAAAGCTTGCTGTGGTGTGCGAAACGGAGCGCTTCCGTCGGTGGCGATACGAAGAATTTTCTCAGCATGCAATGGCTCGCATAGCATGGCTGCAACACTCAAGATGATGGATGAGGATCGACGGGAAAATCGGCGCATGAAACTTTCTAAATTTTCTCCTAGTTTCTGCCGATGGGGCATTGTGTCATGCAGATGAGGTTTTGGTGAAACTTTCCCCTCTAGTCGGCTTTACTCCTGTAGTATGAAAAACTTTCTTATTTCTCGATTCGTTCCGCCTGCGATTGCGTTGGTGCTTTCAGGCGTTGCGTTACATGCGCAAGTTCCCGACGAAGTAGCAAAAAATCTCAACCGCAAGGTGAGTTTGGCGAAGGATGATAAACCGGCGGTGGAAGATCCTCCGGCCTCGGTGTTTGCGCTGCGCAAGGATATTCCACATGGCAAGATGGAAATGATTGAGTATGACTCCAAGAGTGTTGGCACTACTCGCAAGATGCAGGTGTACACCCCGCCAGGCTATGACAAAGAGAAAAAATATCCTGTGTTGTATTTGCTCCACGGCATCGGCGGTGACGAGACCGAGTGGCAACGCTTTGCGCAACCAGATGTTCTCTTGGATGGATTGATCGCTGACAAAAAAGCGCTGCCGATGATTGTTGTGATGCCGAATGGACGGGCGCAGAAAAATGATCGGCCCGAGGGTAATGTGTATCAGCACGGACCAGCGTTTGCTGCATTTGAAAAAGACCTCTTGGAAGATGTGATCCCAACGATTGAAAAACGCTATTCCGTCGAGGCGAACGCGGACAAGCGGGCTCTCGCGGGATTGTCGATGGGTGGTGGACAAACATTGAACTTTGGTCTGGGCAATCTCGATACTTTTTCCTGGATCGGTGCATTTTCGGCGGCTCCGAATACCAAAAAACCAGAGGAATTGGCGAAACCGAAAGATTTGAAAAAGCATCTGAAGCTGTTGTGGTTGTCTTGTGGATCGAAGGACGGCTTGATGAACGTCAGTCAAGGAGTGCATCGTTGGTTGGACGAAGAAAAGATCGAGCATGTGTGGCATGTTGATGGCAATGGTCACGATCCGACACACTGGCGCAACAATCTTTATCACTTCTCGCAGCGAATTTTCCGTTGATCTTTGTGTCATCGAATTTAGGGTGCAGGGAATGAGGAAATGGATGTTGGGCTTGGGAGTGTCGTCGTTGCTTGTGATGCAAACGATGGCGGCAACGTATTATGTCGATGCCGCTCAGGGAAATGATCAGCATCAGGGAACTAGTGAGAGCAAAGCCTGGAAGTCGTTAGAAAAAATCAACGCCACTGTTTTTCAGTCAGGTGATCGGATTTTGTTGCGTGCAGGTTCACAATGGCAAGGAACATTGCGTCCCCAAGGATCCGGCTTGATTGCAGGAACTCGGATTGAGCCGATCGTGCTGGATCGTTATGGCGAAGGTCCATTGCCTCTGATCGAGGCGCAGGGCAAGTATCCTCAGGCCTTGTTGTTGCACAACGTCGAGGCCTGGCAGGTGAAAAATCTGCAATTGACGAATCAAGGTGAAGCAAGAGCTCCGTGGCGTTACGGGGTGAAAATTTCTGCCACGAAGCAAGGCGCGATGCGTGCAATACATCTTGATGGCTTGCAGGTGCGTGATGTGAATGGAGATTTGCGCAAGAGTCACGAGGGCTGCGGCATATTTTTTGAAGCACAGGGGCAAGCATGGTTCGAGAATTTGCTGATCGAGAATTGCAGTCTCGAGCGCTGTGATCGCAATGGCATTTGTCAGCGCGGGTATGGTCGAAAGCGCAGCACGGGTGTGGTGATTCGCGGTAACAAGCTGCACGATATCGGTGGTGATGGCATCAAGCTATGGGGCACGAATGGTGGCTTGATTGAGCGCAATGTTGTGAGTTTTGCGCGAGCACGATGCAAGGATCATGCCGCTGGCATTTGGCCCTTCGCCTCGGATGATACGGTGATTCAATTCAATCAGGTGAGCGATACCCAAGGCACTCTGGACGGTCAGGCATTTGACTCGGACTATGAATGTGAGCGCACGATCATTCAATACAACATGAGCTGGCGCAATCAGGGTGGATTTTTGCTGGTTTGTGCACCAGGAAATAATTACTGTCGCAATACGTTGGTGCGTTACAATCTGAGTGTTGATGATGGAGTCAATTCGGCTCGTGTGATCCATTTTGGTGGTAATTCTGAGCATACCTTGATTCACAACAATACCTTTGTGATAACAGGTAAACAGCAGATTCCGTTAGTCAAATGCACTGATTGGGAGCGAGGAATTCCGCGAAATGTTGACTTTATCAACAACCTCATCATCACCCAAGAGGGTGGACTAGCACGTTACGAATTCGGCCCCGCGAAGGAATTTCGCATGCGCAATAATGTCTTCGTGGGCAAGCAAATGGGTCTGCCCGATGGCGCTGGAGAAATGCTTCCTAGTATGCCTTCGCGTTGGCAACACGTTGATTTTTCGGACGCAAAATGGTATCAGCAATTTGGTCCCGAAAAGCGGCAAGCGCTGCCGCTTGGGGAAGTCGTTGCCAAACCCGGTGATCGCGATTTGTTTGGTGCGAAAGTGCAGCAAGGACGTACGCTTCCTGTAGGTGCGATTTTGCCACCTTGATTGATGGGCGGACGAAACGTATTGTTCTTTTGCCTATGGTGTTGATTTCAGCCGTTTGATCGCAGCGATGGGGCATCGATGCGTGAGGCGGATGCATTCTTGAAAGCTGTGAAGTAATTCATTGTTGCTGCGGCAATACCTCGACCTGCATGCCCTCGATAGCGACTTGAAGACGAGTCACGCAAATGCGATCTCCTGTCTTGAGCCCTTTGACATAGAGATCATTTTGATCTGCTCGGATGATTTGAATCGGCTGAACATGAATGGTGTTGGTGTCGCGAACTACGAGCACGCTTGATTCCTCATGCAAGCCTGAGCGCGGTATTTTGGCGAGATCACTGATCGGCTCTATCGGTAAAATGGTCCGCACAAATAGTCCCACAGGTGGGTAGGTTTTTCCGTTGGGGAGAATTTTAGCAATGATGCGCGCGGAATTGGATTTGCGATCAATTTCTCCATCGAAGCGGACGATTTCCGCCTGCCACGATTGCGTTTCTTTGCCCATGATGGCTTCGATTTTGAATCGTCCTTGTTTCGCAAGAAATGGGTAGTCTTCGAGTGATGCAGGAATGTGGAGTTCCAGATCATCATCGGCATAGAGTTCTCCGACCGTGAATCCAGGCGTAAGGTAAGAACCGAGTTCGACATT
>CANHKJ010000021.1 GCA_947460915.1 Verrucomicrobiia bacterium | reverse complement strand
TGGAACAAAGAGCAAACAGCGAAGCTGGAAAAGGAACTGCTCGACAATTACGGCGTTGACAAAAATGGCGTCGCTAAGCGTGTTCCGACCGAAACTGAGCGTTATCGTATCGGCTGGAAAGACTTTGTTTCCAAGGCAAACGGCGTTGATAAAGGCGATGCCGAAATTGTCATGAGTGAGGAGTTCTTTGGGCCAAACTACAAACTGCGCGAGGCCAAGCACACATTCCCGCACCTGAAAATCCCACGCAAAGAGGTCTTCCTCAGCGGTAAATTTACGCCCGCTTGGAATACCTACTACGCCATTTATTTCACGATGACCTTCCTGCACGGTCTTCACGTGATTGGTGGTGCTATTGTTCTTGGCTACTACCTCTTCCGTGGTAAGAAAATGTATCAAAGCAATCCAGAGTGGCTCGCAAATCGTGTCGAAGTCGGAGGACTATTCTGGCACTTTGTTGACCTTGTCTGGATCTTCTTGTTCCCGATCCTCTATTTGATGTAATTACCCAACGAACTACCAACAATTTTTTTATTATGGCTGACTCTCCAGAACTCATCAAAAAATCGATTAAGACCTACACGCTTATCGGTCTGGTTCTTTTCATCTTCACAGGCGTGACCGTTGCTGTGGCTACTGTTCCGGCATTGGACATTGGTGTTCACGGTTTCGATGTATGGGATATGATCCTTGGCCTTGCTATTGCATCATTCAAGGCAACGCTCGTGGGCTATATCTTCATGCACTTGAATCATGAGAAGAAGGCCATTTACTGGATTTTCTTCGGTGCTATTGTGTTTTTTGCATTTATGATTATCTTGATCATGGCAGCGAAATCCGACCCGATTCACTACAACGGTTTCAACTTCGGTCTTCCTTACTAAATCCTCAACTCCTAAGCACTACTGCCATGTCACTCAAATCATTCCACATCATATTCGTGTGCGTCACTTTTTTGATGAGCTTGTTTTTTGTGCTTTGGTCGCGTCTACTGGCTAAAGATGTCTCAACGATTACAACTGCGATCGGTTGGTGTGGCATCATTGGTTTGGTGATTGCGCCTTTGTATGGCGTGTATTTCTGGAGAAAATCCTCAAAACTAATCCTCTAAACATCATGTTCTCGCTTCTCAGTTGTGTTACTTGTCAGGCAAATTCTGCACTCGGTGGCAGTGATGCCATTGGATGGTCGATTTTTTTCCTCCTCATCTGCATTATTATGGTTGTCTCGATGGTTGTTTTTTTCATCGCTCGCATCGCGATTCGTTCACGGAAGTATGCACTTCTGGAAGAGTCAGAAATGCTCGCTGAGCTCCAACAATCTCATTAATTCTCTTCGTAATTTCTTCTCGTTATGTCTCCATCCAAATTCTTCGGTATTCCTGAAAGTTTCTCGGCACACGGTCCTCAAGTAGATCACTTGATCGATGTAGTCCACTGGTTCATGATCGTCCTTTTTATTGGCTGGTCGCTCTACATGCTTATAACTCTGCTGCGCTTCCGGCAGGCCAAGCAACCCAAGGCGAGCTATCATGGCGTGACCAATCACGTTTCTTCCCACATTGAGATCGCAGTGATCATCGTCGAGGCCGTATTGTTGCTTGGTTTTGCTCTTCCCTTGTGGCGCGAACGTACTGATAAATTTACCGAAGTTGTTAAAGAAGATCACGTACGTGTGCGCGTTGTCGGTTGGCAGTTTGGTTGGACTTATCACTATCCTGGTAACGATGGCAAATTTGGTCGCATTGATTCATTTATGATTTCAGGAACCAATGAGTTGGGCATTGACTATACGGATCCGAATGCCACTGACGACTTCACCAGTCCGATCCTTAAATTGCCCAAGGATATTCCAGCAATTCTTAACATTGGTAGCAAAGATGTGATTCACAATTATGCGATTGTGCCGATGCGCATTCAGCAAGATGCAATTCCCGGCAAGGAAATTCCGATGTGGTTCACTCCGATCAAAACATTGGAGACCTCGGTGGTTTGCGGTCAGCTTTGTGGTGAAGGACATGGAAATATGGTCGGAACTTTGGAGGTCATAGAGGCAGCAGATTACGCCACATGGTCGAAAGGACAATCGGATACAGCTGCGAAAGCCAATGCTCCGAAATCACCTGTAGCCCTGCGGTAATATTACAGGCCTGATTCTGCGAGATTTTGGGGTTGTAATTTCTCCATGTTTTCCTACTAATTCCTTCTCCACATGAGAATTGTTTCGATTTTTCCTTGGCTGTTTTCTGGTCTCTTTACGTTGTCATCGCTGGCAGCAGAGAATACTCAGAATCCTGCATCTGCTTCAGCTAAAAAAGATGCCCCAGTTGTCAAAGCTGTTGCGCCACAAAAAGAAGATGCAGCTCCTGCTCAACCTGAAGTGGACGATGAAGCGGCAGCGGAGAAAAAGGAGGCAGATGATACCATCAAGGTGGCCCGCCCTGTAACTTCCGATCCGGTGCAGGTTTATGGCTGGAGAGAGAAAGTCAGGGTTGCAGAAATGCAAGATGAGTTGGTGGCTAAGCTTGACACTGGCGCCCTGACTAGTTCGATTCATGCGGAAAATCAGCAAATTTTTGAAAAAGATGGCAAGAAGTGGGTCAAGTTTGTTGTTACCGATCCGCGCGAAGATGGAGCCAAACGCTACGAAATGGAGGCTCCACTTGTTCGTACCGTGCTCATCAAGGAGCCTGGCGAAGAGTCAGAACGCCGCAGTGTGGTTCGTCTGGCTTTTCATATCGGTGATCGGAAAATCAAAGCCGAGTTTTCTTTAAACAACCGCCACAACATGATTTGTCCGGTGCTCATTGGCCGTTCAACCATACATGTGCTTGGATGGGTTGACCCAAGCCGCACCTACCTAGCGGACGATAAAATCATACGCTAAGGAACTTTCCCCATGTCCTCGAAAACTCGTTTGATTCTGGCGGTGATGGTTTTGTGCCTCACTGGTATTGGCATTGCCATCTACAAAAATCGCAAACTCGGAGTGCCGTTGTGGGTTGGTGAACAATCGACCTCTTGGCTGGTCGAAGCGAAGGTTTCTTTCCTCTCGGCAGAGGAAGGTCCGGTGACTGTGAAGTTATCTCTGCCCACTATTGCAGAAGATCCGAATGTTGGTCAGGAAGCTGGTTCGCTCGGTTTTGGGAATTTTCTGGATTCGACGCAATCGGGCTTGAAATCTGTGTGGTCGGCCAATCAAATTTCTCTCGATACTCATTCGCTTTACTACCGTGTGCGGATTCCCGAACGCTACAAAACAGGGGGGAGTGGCGAGCAGGTGAAAGGTCCGGCTCCAGTGGCTCAATCTCCTGGATTCTCTGGTTCGACCGAAAAAGCAGCGAAGGATTTAATCGATCGCTCACGCCAAGTTTCATCGGATGCTGATACGTTTTTTACGCATTTGTTTTTGCAGATGTCACAGGATAGCACTTCACAGGAAACAGTATTGCTGCGGCGTCATTATGAGCGCGAAGAAAAAGTCAGCGACGAAAACATCCTTTATACCATGGGGATCGATTTGTTGCAAATGGCTGGAATTCCTGCGCGATTGGCTCACGGGGTCAAGCTTGATCCTGCTGCTGGTCCGCAAGAGCCGCTGAAATTAATCGAGTATTCTGATGGTGCGACGTGGACGGTAAAAAACCCACTTCAACCCAATGTCAGCCTGCGCAGTGAAAATATCTTTGTCTGGAATCGCGGCGGTAGCTCGTTGTTAGAGGTCTTTGGTGGTGAGAACTCTAAAGTCGTATTCACTGTGATCAAGGACACCATTTCCTTGGAGCGGATGGACAATCTTCGCAGTGCACCATTTTTTGCTGCCACCATTCTCGAGTTGCCAGTCTCCGAGCGTGCGGTTTTCCGCTATGTCGTGTTGATTCCACTGGGAGCATTCGTGGTGGTGATTTTACGCAACATCGTTGGAATACCGACACTGGGCACTTTCATGCCCGTTCTTCTTGCCCTCGCGTTTTTGGAGATGAAACCTGCGGCTGGCATTCCGATGTTTGCGGTCATTGTTGCAGTTGGTTTGTATTTCCGCTTTTTACTTTCGAGCATGAATTTGCTTGTGGTGCCACGCGTGGCAGCTTGCGTAGTGATTGTAACATTGCTGATGGTGGTGATGAGCCTGATTTCGTGGAAACTTGGCATTCGTGGGGTCTCGCAAATTACTTTGTTTCCGATGATCATCATCGCATGGACGATCGAACGGATGTCGTTGATCTGGGAGGAAGAGGGCAAGCGCAATGCGATTATGCAGGTGGCTGGTTCAATGTTGGTAGCGGTTGTGGCATATGCATTCATGAAGATCCCACAAATTCAGTATTGGGCGCAGTATTTCCCTGAGCTGCTTCTGGTGCTACTTGCCGCAATTCTTCTGATCGGGCGTTATACGGGATATCGAATCAGTGAATTGCATCGCTTTCGTAATTTTTCGGAATCCTAAGTCTTAATTGTATGAGCAAATGGTGGCATCGCTGGTTTCGCACTCCCAAAGAGCTTCGTGCAATGGGGGTTGTAGGGATCAATATGCGTAATGCGCGCTTTTTGTTGCCCAATAATCCACGGAAACTCTATCAGCGTGTTGATAACAAACTCTGTACCAAAGCTCTAGCCGAAGAGCGTGGACTTGAAGTGCCGCAAACGTATTTGGTTCTCTCTTCGGCACATGATGTCAGCATCATGGAGAAGAAGCTTCAAGAGCATGAGTCCTTTGTTATGAAGCCTGCGCGTGGTAGTGGTGGCAAGGGAGTTTTGGTGATCGATCATCGTGATGGCGATCACTATGTAAAGCCGAGTGGTAGCCGTCTCAGCAGTGCTGAGTTGCGACATCATGCAGAAAATATTCTTGCGGGTCTTTTCAGTCTTGGCGGAAATCGTGACCACGCACTTGTCGAATATCGCGTTACTCCCGCGAAGGTTCTTACTGATATCAGCTTTCAAGGTGCTCCCGATATCCGCATTGTTATGCTTCACGGCTATCCTGTGATGGCCATGCTGCGCGCTGCGACGAAAGAATCAGACGGTAGAGCGAACCTTCACCAAGGAGCTCTGGGTATCGGTATTGACCTTGCCACCGGCTTGACCGTGCGTGCCGTTCATCATGGCCGAATCGTCACGCATCACCCTGATCTCAAATCTCCACTCGTGGGCGTGCAAATGCCTCAGTGGGACAAGATTTTGGAAATTGCGGTTACTTGTCACGAGATGACCGAGCTTGGTTATCTAGGTGTGGATTTGATGATCGATGAAACCAAGGGGCCTTTGATGATTGAGGTCAATGCGCGGCCTGGTCTGGCAATTCAAATGGCAAATGGCGTAGGTTTGCATAATCGCCTCCAACCTGTAGTCGATCGTAAGAAAACCCATCCGAATGAGAGTAGCGCGGATCGTATCGCATTTAGCCAGAAGTTCCTTGCAGCTAAGTTGCCGCAAAAAATTTAATCGATTGGCGAAATTTTTCGTCATTTTCCCTCATGTTACGGCGTCATGGTGTGCAAGATGATCGATGAATCTTGTCTGTTTCTTGATGGAAATCCTATAGGAGGTAATCATTGTGACTTCGTATTGTGATTTTCGATGTGTCAATAGGAGATATGCATGCTCAGGTTGTGGCAGGGATTTTTTCTTTTGAGATTCAGATTAACCCTTAGATCGTTTTTTCTCTATGAAAACCCCATTTCGTAAATCAAAACCTCAGCGCGGCTTCACTTTAATTTTAGTGATGTCGATGTTGATGTTGCTCGTCATGATTGGCGTAGGAGTTTTGTCACTCAGCGCAGTTACATTGCGTCAAAGCACGAATGAGCGAGCGATGGTTATTGCTCGTAGCAATGCCCGAATGGCCTTGCAGTTGGCGCTGGGCGATTTGCAAAAATCTTGTGGCCGAGATCAGAGTGTCACCGCTCATGCGAGGCTTATAGGAGGTGATTCGAAAAATGCACAATGGACGGGAGTATGGCGCACAAATAACACAGACGCAGAGCCGCATTGGTTGGTGAGTCAGAGCAATCCTTCTCAGGAGGTCGATCCTCTCGATGACCTATCGGGGCAAAAAGTAACTGTCGTTAGTAAATATGACCAACAAGAACCTGTCGAGGTGCCTCTGATCACTGTGGCCACCGCCAAGGATCTGAGCTCGCGCTACGCCTATTGGGTTTCTGATGAAGCATCGAAGGCGCGCATCAATTTGCAATCTCCGGACAGCAAATCTACTACGGATTTGCTCCGCCTTGCTCACTCCTCCATCGCCACTGAGTATGGATTGGCCGCCATCGATGATGCGTGGGGCATACCGGAGATTGGTAAGGTCAATCAATCCGCACTTACACCTACTTTGGCTACCTCAGCTCTGGCGACGGAGAATACGAAAATTCCTAAGCAATATCAGCACGATATCACGACTGAGGGTTATGGCTTGCCTGTGAATGTCGTCGATGGCGGGATGAAAAAAGATCTTAGTGTGATTTTTGATACTACCAGCACCCTTCATTCAAGGTTGATGCAAGGTTATTTCGGGGCGACGCCGCAAGCGAAGTCGCAAACGCAAGGTGGTTCGACAGCTTTGTTTACTGCGCCAAGTGGAGCTAACGGCAAAAAGTTTTTCCTGCTCGATGATATTAGCTCGGAAGGGCGTACACCAGTTGGTCCGAATTGGGGCAATCTCTACAACTACTACCAACTCCACAAAAATGCTCGTAATGGCAACATGGCCATCATTGCTCCCGAGCCTTCCCTTTACAATGACATACGTCTGCGCAACTGGGCTCCCTACACCCAGCACAAAATGCAAGTAGGAAGCGAGCAATTTCATGATACCCAACATCTCAATCAAAGTCTGCGGCCCACGATCTCACTGCTGCAAATGGGCTTCCGTTTGAAATCCAGACTGGTCACACCAGCAGCAGGATCTGCCCCAGCGCGCTATCGAATTCTGCTACAGGTCAAGCCACTCGTGGGACTATGGAATCCCTACAATATCGGAATGACTGCGCAAAATTACTCCTTCGAATGGGGCTTGTTTTCCTACCTTCGCTTGAAAATTACTTCGCCGACGGGACAAGTGACGACTCCCCGTCTGTGGACCAGAGAGTTGTGGGATGTTGGTAATTCGCGCGATGGAATGCCTGACAAATGGATTCGCTTGCTGGCAAATTCTGTGGATTTTCGGCCAGGAGAAATGCGGATGTTTTCCGTGGCTAGCCCCGCGAGCATCAGTGCTGACAATACTGTGCAGTCTACTTGGGGAAGTGGTGGAGCATTTGAGGTCGAGGCGAAATACAACGGCACAGGTGGAGGACCGGCCAGTGGTTTTATCGATGTTCCTGCAGGTTCTACGGTGCAGATCGAGGAGATTTGCTGGGAAGATCGCCAGCATCCCGAGACCTTGGTGAAATGGCCAAGCATTGCGGATCGCTACTCCACCACGTGGTTTACGCTGAAAGTAACGGGTGCTGCGATCAATCGATTTCAAGATCTCTGGGCATCAGGGAAAAAGCAACAATGGGAGATGCCAGAGCGCGTCAAGCCCGTGAGTGCACCTGCCTTTTCGGTCGAGCAGCTTGCAGCTGTTCATGAGCATTTGGCTACGTATTCCCTGCGTTTGCGCAATGGCACGGAATCACATGCCTCGCAAAATCTGAGGGGCTGGTTTGATTGCAATCCGACAGCCTTTGCGATGAATCCCCGTTGGGATGGCTCGAAGGCTAACGGTAATCTCGATGGCTTCTGGTTTTCGGCTCCCTTTTTCAGCCCTGCCTCGCAAGGTGTGCCGCGCACTGATGGTGGACCAGATGGGCGTGGTCTCATCGCCCTTGGTTCTGGTGCAAATGAAACGCCGCAAGCAAATACGACAGGGGGGCGCTATCAGGGCTACGGAGGCTCCTCTTCAATCAGTTCCTCGGGCCAATCTCAAGTGCCGATCTATGACGTTCCTCGTGCTCCGCTTTTCTCGTTAGCGCAGTTCCAGCACGCGGAGGTCTCACGCTACAATCACGAATCGGCATTGCCCATCGGTAACTCATACGCCAACCCACGCCTTGCGGGGGGGGCTTTGCAGCAGAGAAACTTCAATGGCATCGCTGGATTTACCCTCGTCGATCAAAGCTACCTGCTGAATCAAAAACTTTGGGATCAGTATTTTTTCTCCACACTCTCTTCGTTGCATAAGGGCAGCACGCAGGCGATCGATACCGTTTATCCGCTGCAGTCCATCTCCTATGGCAAAGTTCAGTTGCCAAATCCGCGGATGATGGTGTTGCCGCTGCCGGGCGATACACGCTTTAGCACGATCATGTCGCGCGATCAATCGATAGCAGCCGAGTCTATTGCTGCTCGTATAGCGGTGATGGGTGCTTTCAATGTGAACTCGACATCCAAGGATGCATGGAAAGCGATGTTGGGCTCGCTGGCTGGGCATGAGTGGCCTACGCTGAATTCCTCCGGGCGTTTGACTTGGTCGAGCAAGAATAAGGACGTCGTGTTCTCCCATTTTTCTGTCTTGCTCGACGATAAAGGCTATATAAATGGCACCGCCGCGCGCGACCTCGCAACATGGGGGAGCAATCGCATCGTTAGCGAAAATGAACTCGATGAACTTGCAGAGCAAATCGTCGAGGAGGTCACAGCGCGCGGGCCATTCCTTTCCTTGGCGGATTTCGTAAATCGTGATCCCAAGTCTTCAACAGTAGCGCATCAGCGCAAAGGGGCTCTTCAAGCAGCCTTAGATGCATCGCTGAATGCTTCGATCCCAGATTCGATCGGCAAGAAGTCAAAAACTCCGGATATTAGCTGGTGGAATCACAGTTTGACCGATGAGAGTTTGGACAATCAAGCCGCAGGGCATTCCTGCTTCGTCAGCCAAGCAGATGTGCTGCAATCCATCGGTCCCATGTTGCAGGTGCGCTCGGACGCATTCCGGATTCGTGCCGTCGGTGAAGCGCGCGATTCGAAAAATAACAGATTGCTCGCACGCGCCGTGTGCGAGGCCCAAGTGCAGCGTCAGAGTCGTTTCCTTGATGAATCGGATCGTGCGGAGACTCCACTCAACTTGCTCAAATCTCCTACCAATCGCGCCTTCGGTCGCCGCTTTGTCGTTACCTCATTCCGTTGGCTCGATAGCCGTGATATCTAATCATTATGCAGCAGTTTCTCGTTCGTTTTACTTTTTTGATGGCCTCCGCAGTGGCCGCTTTCGCGCAGCAAGGGCAGCCAGCTACGACGCGGACAGATCTCATGCCCGTGAGCATGGCGGGAGATCTCACTCTCTATTACGCTGTGAAAAATCAAGTCACCAAGCTGGAGGTTTTTTCCTCGGCAATGGGCACCCCAGTGTTTTACCAAGGCTCGACAGCGCTGCGCTTCTACGCATCAGAAACAGACCTGCAAGCCGTGTTGGCGGGATCTGAGGAGGTTAAGCCTGCGGTCACAGTCGCGTTGGGAGATGCTGCTCGGCGGACCTTATTGGTGTTTGTGCCTGCCGCCGCCAAAACCTGGCAATGCCGTGCCTTTCCCATTGATGACGGACAGCTTGGGGCAGGGGAATACCGCGTTTTTAATTTCTCTAACAAAAAAGCAGCTGGGCTCATGGGAGATTTGCGCTTTGTCATCAATCCGGGTGGTCATCATGATGTTCGCGGCTCGACATGGCGTGACAAGGATGGCGACCTCGGTGTGCAGTTCGGGCATCTCGATGCAAAAGGCCAAGCGACGATGAGCTATTCTTCCATCTGGGGCCACTCGAAGCTCTCTCGACAATTTCTTTTTCTCGTGAGTACCCCCCAAGATCCTTCGTCGTTAGAAATTCGCAAATTCCACGACGTGCCGAGCGTGCCATCGCGCGGCTACGAGCCGCCGAAACCGTAAAAGGCGAGTGGCTGAGACTTGATGCTTGCGGCACTTTGATAAAATGCCAGACTAAAGGGCGTAGATGAACGATGATCAGTGGATCTTTTGATTCACTTCATTCGAATTTATCTCGATCTAACATATTTTATTCAGTCTAACCCATGCGCTCGATTCTATTCTTTTTCCTTGCCGCTGCCAGCACGATGGCTGCCGAGCTACGACCCAACGTGTTGATTTTTCTTGTCGATGACATGGGTGTCATGGACAGTTCCGTGCCGTTTCTGTCGGGGGAGGATGGGCGTCCGAAAATGCATCCGCTCAATCAAGCCTATCGCACACCGCAACTCGAGCGCTTGGCGAAAATGGGCACGCGCTTTGAGCAATTTTATGCCAACAGCGTATGCTCGCCATCGCGAGTTTCACTGATGACGGGGCAAAGTTCCGCGCGTCATCACGTCACGCAGTGGATCGATCCAGCACGGAAAAATTCCGGTGCCCGTGGACCGCAAGATTGGCGTTGGGAGGGCGTCACTAAGGATCTTTGGACCTTGCCGCGCATGCTGCAACAAGCAGGATATCGCACCATTCATGTCGGTAAGGGGCACTTCGGTCCGAAAGGAAAACCTGGATCTGATCCCTCGACCACAGGCTTTGATGTGGCCATTGCCGGTTCAGAAATCGGCCAACCTGCCAGTTACTATGGCAAAGACAACTACGGCATCGGTAAGAGTAAAACTCACGCCGTGCCTGACCTTGATGCTTATCATGGTAAAGATGTTTTCCTCACCGAGGCTTGCACGCAGGAGATGAAACGTGAGATTTCAGTCGCCGTAGATGCTGGTAAGCCATTCTTTGCCTACATGCCGTACTATGCGCTGCACTCACCCTTCATGAGCGATCCCCGCTATGCTCCGAATTATGCAGGAAGCGAAAAAAGTCAGCAGTGGAAAAACTTCGCCAGCTTGGTTGAGGGTATGGATGCCTCAGTCGGAGCCCTGCTCGATCATCTTGTGGAACTCGGTGTAGCGCAAGATACCTTGGTTATTTTCCTTGGTGATAATGGCAGTGATGCTCCTCTCGGCGCCGAGCATGGTTACTCTAGTTCGGCACCTTTGCGAGGGAAGAAAGGCACTCATTATGAGGGCGGCATGCGTGTACCCTGCATTATGGCATGGGGCAAAGAAAACAAGCAGGTGGCTGTGCAAAAAAAACTCCTCATCCAAGCAGGGGCCTGGTCGCGTGAAATGGGATCGATCCTTGATGTGGTGCCAACATTATCAAATCTGTTAGGTGTAGAGCCCAAACAAACGCTTGATGGTGCAGATCTTGCTCCATTATTGCGTGGAGAAAAGCGCGATGCCGAGCAAGCGTTTTTGATGCACTTCCCGCATGAGCATCGCAGTAGCTACTTCACCGTCTATCGTCGTGGATCTTGGAAATTGATCTACCATTATACCAAGCCTGCTGGGAAACGATGCGAGCTTTATGACTTGGCGCATGATCCTTACGAGACCACGAATTTAGCTACGGAAAAGCCACAAGAACGCGACCGCATGCTTGCTGAAATGCGCACAGATCTCGCAGCTAAAGGCGCGCAATATGTGCGGGCTGTCAAAAATGATGCAGAAGAAATCTTGCCGATATCGCCTTAAAGCCAACGTATGCTTGAATGGATCGTTCGCTTGTAAAGTTATGGGATTTCCTTGAAAAATCAATGGCTCCATGGTGATGAACTGACAGCAATTGCGATTCGTTTTGGCTTTCTTGATTTTTTGGTAAGAACGTTTGTGTGAAAAATTGGTTGTCGTTGCGAGCTTTGAAAATTTTTTCATGCGCTTGTTTGACAGCTTACGGGTCGTGAGATGAACTCGCTCGGCCATGACAGATTTGCGAGTAAAAGGTGATGTGACGAAAAGTCGTTTATTGGATGCCACGGAGCATTGGATTTCTGAAAAAGGATTTGATTCAGTATCGGTTCGCGATATCACTGGATTGGCAAAAGCGAACGTGGCGGCGGTGAATTATCACTTTGGCAGTCGCGATGGATTGCTTGCTGCGGTGCTTGATCATCGCATGAAGCCGCTCATGGATATGCGCGCCGCGAATCTTCAAGCACTGCGTGATGAGGATGGCGTGCGAGAAATTTTGAAAGCATGGAGCAGTCCCTTGGTGTCGATTTTTGCCGGCTCTGGCATGAGTGAATTGTCTTATTGCCGCGTCATGGGGCGCGCGATGGATGTGCTGGCGTCAAATATTTTTACGGAGGCATCTGCAGCGAATCGATTGGTGGATGCTACATTGCAGCATTGCATGGAGCAACGTTTGCCGGGCATGTCGCAGGGTGAGATTTCTTGGCGTCTGCATTTTGCCACAGGTGCCATGATTCATCTGTTAGTGCACGGTGTTACGACACAAGCTGACTTCCGGTTGTCCAAGGCAATCGAGTATTGGCTCGATGCTACCGCTCAATCATTCGCCACGAACGAGGGAGTGGTTGAGCGTGTTCGTCCTGCAAAAACTCCTGCGGCACGACGCAAAACCAAGCCTGCTGCTCCACTACGCCAAATGGCCGAAGTCGTTTCCGCCGTGATGGGCGCAGACGAAATACAGCCGATTTCGTTCGTTACTAATTCGACTCCTGCCGAGAGTTCACAGAATCAAGAAAAATCTGAGCCGCAAGCAGCCCTGCAAAAAGAGGACGACGGCTATGGTGAATTGTTCTTGTTTTGATTTGTTCGTTCGTTTTTCTTTGAGCCAAACATGCATCGCAGGGATCAATCACCGCTGCGGTGAAGCTTGATGTTATCGATGAAATATGCTGCCTTGGCGGTACCAATGCCGCTGAAGAGTAGGTAGTGCGCGCTGTCCCAATTGGATTTGCAGGGGATGTTTTTGAACTCGTTCTTGCTGCCGTCCTCACGGGTGATGGTGACATCATACTTGCTGGCTCCTGTCTTGGCGATGATTTCCACGCGAATCCATTCGCCTGCCTTGAGGTCGATAAGTTTTTGGCTGTCCGCATTGTTGGCAACGAGTGCTCCTTTTTGCCAACGCAGATAGGGCCCAGCTGCAAACTCATCGGCTTTGTTGCGCATCTCGAAAAACCAGTCGGCATCGGGCTGAGCCATGACGTCAAAAATGATGTGAAAGGTGCCAGACTCTTGCCACTGGGGGTAGATATCGAGCACGGGATCGAAGCTGTTTTTTAAACCAGGTGCGTCTTGTACTTTGAGGCAGCGCTGTGAGGCCACGCCGATTGGCGAGCCAAGTTCGTCAGTTACGCCGATGCTTTCGCCTTTGTTTTGTTGCGCATATTTGGCATTGCGAATGCCGATGCTGCCTAGAGCGGCGCGTTCAAAGTTTTGATCAACTTGATAAAGTGGAGCCGGCCACGGTTTGGCATCAGCTTCCCACGTCGGGTAGTGGTGACCTTTCGCCGCGATTTGTTGCCAGCTTGGATCTGATTTGCGCACACCTGCTAGAGTGAGATCCCAGGGCTTGAAGCCGAGATTTACTGCGGGCGAGCCAGGTTTCAGACGAAAATCGCGCTGAGCAACGTTCTCGAACATTGGGTCGGAAAATTGACTATCTTGATCGCGTCCGAGCGCACGCCACTCATCCCAAGTATAGAATGATTGGCACAGCTTGGTAGGCATTTTTCCATCGGTGGTCCAGTAGAGGTTACTGCGAAATACCAAGCTGTCTAGGGGATCGCCGCGCTCGGTTTTTTCGAAATGTTTCCAGTTCCAGTCACCGCCATCGAGCAAAGGCGATGCCGACTCCCAGATCACGATGTTGTTGATGTAGCGAAACCGAAGTCGTGCTTCGTTCCGTGAGGCTTGGATCTGTGCTGATTTTCCGAACGCAAAGATGTTGTTGCGCACGGTATTAAAGTAGCCGTAGTGCTGGTGGAAGCCCGCGTTCCAGGTATCGTGCACGAGGTTATTTTCCATCAAGGTATCGGCACTGCCTTCGTCATTGTAGAGCCCCCATCCACCGTAACGATGGCTGGCAATGTGGTGAATGTTATTGCCGCGAACAATGGTGCCTGGCGAGGTGCCGAGGCCGTAGTAACCACCCATGTCGCTGAGGTAGGCCCAGCCGAGGTGATGGATGTGATTGTTCTCGACCAATGTCTCACGCGAGGCCGTGTCACCATATCCCCAGTTCCAACCTGCACTCACTCCAGTGTAGTAAAAATCACCAATGTCACAATGAGTGACCGCGCATTTTTGGGTGTGAGTAAAAACGACGCCACAAGCACTCGGGTGCAAGCGCCCACCGTGCTGGATGATGCAGTCATCGATGACGATGTTAAGATTCACGCGCGCATCCGCAGGGCGTGCTGTTTCACCGACATAGACACCACCGCCACCGAGATCGTGTAGATGGCAATGTTTCACCGTCGAATCCGCACAACCATTTTTGAACCAAATGCCGTGAAGCCCAGTATGGGCAATTTCACAATTTTCAAAGTGAATGCCGCGACTGTCTTCGATCTCAATGCTGCCATCACTGGTCGTCGCCGCTTGACCATCATGCAAGCCATCGGCTGGATAGAGATGTTGGCTATGTTGGAACGAAATGCCCTCAAATCGCAAATCGCTCACACCTTTTGCGACGATGAATTTTTCCACCACGGGAGCAATGACTGTGGCCTTCGTCATGTCCTCGCTGGGCAGTGGGTAGTAGAACAACTCGCCTTTTGTTTTATCGAGAAACCATTCGCCCGGCGTATCAAGGGCGGCGCGGAAATTTTCCATCCAGAATCGTTGATCGGGCTCGAACTCGACGAACGGATAACGAGAGCGACCTTTGATTTGCACCGCTAGTGTTTCATCGTGTAGTGCCTTGATGCGACACTGCCCCACGGCCCACGCATGGGTCACCGTCAGCAAAACATCATCTCGCTCCGCTTGCGGAAGCGTCTTGAGCACATCGAACTGCTCCGGCGGAATGCTAAAGGCATGGAAGTTCATTTCCGTGGTGAGATCAGGAAATACATCAGCACCCACGGCTTCAGTGATATGATAAAACCCCTTGTTCGGAGAGCGGGCTAGTGTGGCGCGACGTCCATCGATCCAAAGTTGTTCAAATTTCCAAGTCTTGTCCGGCAGCGTCGCTTTCC
Source organism: Verrucomicrobiia bacterium (assembly GCA_947460915.1). Lineage (GTDB taxonomy): Bacteria > Verrucomicrobiota > Verrucomicrobiia > Verrucomicrobiales > Akkermansiaceae > UBA956. The sequence goes on along the minus strand of CANHKJ010000021.1, from coordinate 5,920 downwards.
ACAATCCGCCATCCATTTGGGTCCAGCCCGTAATCAATTTCCCCGCTGTGAAAACTGCGTTTTTTCCACTCCAAGTCACCTGAGAATCCTCTGGTCCAAGCGAGAGTGATTCGGTGATCGGATACGTGCCCTCAGCGATGATAATTCGCACAGGTTTCGGCGCCGACCGAGCCGCATCACGCGCTGCAATCACTGTGCGGATGGGGCCATTAGGAGAAAGCAAAATGTCCCCACCAAATCCTGGTAGCAACAAGATTAAAGAAAAAACGGAAAGTTGGAGTGTTTTCATGGGGAATAGGCGATCGTGTGATCGGTAACGGTATCCAATAAGCAGAGGAGATTTGCAATTGATTTCTTTTCCATCGCTGGGAGACGCTGTTCCTCACGTATGGAACTATATTTCAAGTCAGGAAGGTGATAGTCCAAGTCAGGAAGGTGATAGTCCAAGTCAGGAAGGCGATAATCCAAGTCAGGAATGCAATAATCCAAGTTAGGAAGGCAATAATCCAAGTTAGGAAGGCAATATTCCAAGTCAGGAAGGCAATATTCCAAGTCAGGAAGGCAATAATCCAAGTCAGGAAGGCAATATTCCAAGTTAGGAAGGCAATATTCCAAGTTAGGAAGGCAATATTCCAAGTCAGGAAGGCGATAATCCAAGTCAGGAAGGCAATATTCCAAGTCAGGAAGGCGATAATCCAAGTTAGGAAGGCAATATTCCAAGTTAGGAAGGCAATATTCCAAGTCAGGAAGGCGATATTCCAAGTTAGGAAGGCGATATTCCAAGTTAGGAAGAGCGTGTAAGGAATTTTGTGGAAGTGGTCTTTCGCTGATGGATTTATTGATTGTTAGGCATGCGGTATGGGATCTCTTGGACCAGCAGGGCTACTTACTGAGATGAAATCTGCGGTTAGATGCAGCTATGCCTCTGGTGATTGGCTAAGCCTGAGCTAGTGTGTTTTATCATGATCTCAAGCACCAAACAAATTTCATGTGTACTAGTGTTGACATCAGTGATCTGATTCGCTAAACCTATGAAGTCGTTCTTGAGGATTTGGATATTTTATTAATGAACTTTTAACTAACACTGAATGCTATGAGGTTCCCCCGAATTTTTTCTCCTGTCGTTTCTGCTTTTTTGGTATCCCTTCTTTCTGTTGGGGCGGTCGCGGCGATTGATATTCCGCTGGGTGGCATCGGTGGCGTGGGTGATATTGTTCCTGGGACTGGACTCGTTTCCGTAACCTCGGTCACGGCTGGTGGGCCAGGCGCTGTGGCGGGACTTCAACCAGGAGACTTGATCAAGGGGGCTGATGGAATTGCGTTTACTACTACATCCACCGATGACGGTAGTGGTTTTGTGGGTGCTATTCAGGATCTCGCAATGGCCGTGGATCGTGCGGAAGGAAATGGCGGGGCCTTGAATCTTCAGGTGATCCGCAGCGGCGTCGGTGGCATTAATCTGAATCTCAGCTTGAATGCCGCTGGCACTCTCGGGCCAGCTTGGCCAGTGAATAACGGTAAGACGGCGGCGATGTTTGAATGGAACTGCGATCAAGTGCACGCCAAAGTTCAGGCCAGTTCCAGCGCCGACTTTGGATACAATAGCGGATGGTTTGGTATGATTTTACTGGCTCATCCTGATTGGAATCAGACTAGCGGATCGAATCCATTTCGCAACTCGATCAATAAACTTCGGACTCGCTGTGAAAATTACATCAACACCCGTGTGCTCGAACCTGCGGAGTCATACTACTGGAATGGAACCGATGTGGTGGCCAACCCCTCCTATGTGAGTCCGGGTTTGGAAAATTGGGATGTTTGTTCTAGTGCGATGTTTCTGGCCATCTATCGATCCAAAACGGGCGATACGACGACGAATGCAGTGGTTCAACGAGCTGCTGAAGCCATCGCGCATCGGATTCAGCACTGGGCTCAATACGATGACCCTGGCATTCCTCACGTTCTTGGCGGAGGCATTGGGCGGATGGGGCATGGTGGCGTTGCAGGCGACTATTCCCACTACAATGGTACCGGAGCACTCAACATCATCAATGCCCACGCGCTTCCTGCCCTCGCTCTGCTAAAAAATGCGGGTGCAAATATGAATGCCAACTTAGGGCTTTCGATCAATGCCTTTACCTACAATGCAGGACTGGTTCAGCCTACGATTGAACAGAAATTTCGCATTTGTTGGGACTACGTTAAAGCTGCCACTACGACCAATGGCGGAGGGGATGACGGCAATATCGGTTACGTTGGAACACAGAGCGGTTGGGATAGTGCTGGGCGCACTCCTGGTTGTTTTGCTGGCTGGAATATCTATGGGATGGCGGCCAATGCCGATGATACCAACAAGCTCGCGCGGCAGGCGGACTATTTCACACGACGCTGGTTTCGGCAGCAACACGCGCACGCTTACACGCTGGGTGGTGTCGCTTTATCGCAACTTGCCATGCCATTCCTGAGTGATCGACAAGAGCGATTCTTCCAAGAAAACACTCGGCTCTATCCAGCTCTCGCACGCAAACCAGATGGATCGATCGCTTATTTTCCGGGTCGTCAGAACAATGGTGGAGACAGCTATTTGGACAACGCCAATGTCGCCATCATCAATTCTGCGATACCTGTGGCCATTCGCACGGGGAACCTACCTGGATTTCCCGCTCCCAACGCTTCTCGCATACATGCGTGGATGCGCTCGCCGGTCAACTCTTGGCCCGCGATCGAAGCACGACGTGTGGTTCTCAGTGGCGGCCTGAGTCACTCTTTCGATTTGGATATCACGGATGTAGCTGGAGCCGTCATCGCACCCGCTGGCTATACGGCACAGTGGACTCACGTCAGCGGACCTTCTCCCGTCAGTTTCGGTTCTCCTTCTCTCGCAGATACAACCGTAAGTGTCAGTCAGGCTGGTACCTATCGCGTCAATCTTCAGGTCACCCGAGGTTCCTACGTTCTCAACGAGCCATATGACATTGTCGTCAACACTACCACGCCTCCTGCCGATGTTTCTCCTTACATCCTCGCACAACCGACGGGTCAAACGGCCGATCAGGGGGATTCTGTGACCCTGAGCATCAATGCTGCGGGCACTGCTCCGCTAGTCTATCAGTGGCGTAGAAATGGCGTCGCGGTGGGGGCTCCATCAACCAACCCTTCTTATACCATCGACTCGGTATCTGCTGGTTCGGCTGGCGATTATGACTGCGTTATCACCAATCTCGCTGGCACAACGACCAGTGACGCTGCAACGCTCACGGTAAATGGCGTGGGCACCTTTCGTTGGGGAGGACTGTGGCGTGATGTGTTCACGGGAATCAGCGGTAGCACTGTCAGCAGTCTAACGTCTTCCGCAGGTTATCCTGCATTTCCTGCTGTGGGAGGCTCGATCACTAGCGGCGAGGCACCATCCAACTTTGCCGATAACTACGGTCAGCGTTGGAGCGGGTGGATCACTCCGCCGCAAACAGGCAACTATCGTTTTTACATCGCTTGCGACGATGCCGCCGAACTCTGGCTTTCGACAAACGATTTGCGCTCTGGTCGCGTGCTGATTGCGAAAGAAAGCACTTATCGCACATCTCGTAGTTGGCCTACCTCCACGAGTGATGAAAGCGTCTCGCAACAGATCGCTCTTGTGGCGGGGCAGCGCTACTACATTGAACTTATGCACAAGGAAGGTGGTGGCGGTGACAATGCGGCGATCACGTGGAATTGGAAATCGACCGGCGTCTGGTCTGCCCCCGTCAATGGTTCGGCCCCACTTCCGGGGGCGATTCTGGAATATCAAGAAGGTGGTACGCTCGATAATCTTGCCCATCCTCCTGCCAACTACGCTCCCATTGCGAATAGCCAGACGCTGGTGGTTTTCGGTGGCTCATTCACGGATATTGCGCTCACCGCACAGGATTTTGAATCATCAGCTCTGAGTTACTCGATCATCTCGAATCCTACCAAGGGCACGCTCAGCGGCACAGCGCCGAACATTGTTTACACACCATTTTCTGGTGCCTCTGGGATTGATCGTTTCACTTTTCGCGTCAATGACGGAGCGCTCAATTCCGAACTTGCCACCGTGACTCTCTCTCTCATTCCGCAAAGCGCAAGTGATTTGAAAGTATGGAATGGTTCTTCAAGCAATCTTTGGTCAGCTGCCAGCAACTGGAATGCAGTTGCCGTTCCTGATTCGAATGATGCGATCATTTTTGATGGAGACTCTCTCTCCAACCTTGCAACTTCTCTCGACGGTAACCAATCGATCTCTCGTGTCGTTGTACTCGATCCCGCGGGTAACGTATCGATCGGAAATAATATACTCACTCTTTCTGGCGGTATTGAAATGCTGCCTGCTGCTGCCGATCTAACAATTTCCTCGGGGGTCACTGTCTCGGCAGCGCAGGAATGGTCGGTGGGCACTGGTCGCACATTACTTGTCAGTGGTGCGTTGGCTGGCTCAACTAACCTAACCAAAACTGGTCCCGGAACATTGGAATTGTCAACTGTGGGCTCGATGACCGGAGGCCTCATTGTCAACGGTGGAACTTTGCGAATCAGTGGCGGTGGCTGGTATGCAGGGAACGTTGGCGGAACAGGAATGCTCACGGTCAATTCAGGAGCTACGGCGATTAACGTGAACTCGCACAGTTTTGGTGGCTCACCTGACCCTAATCGCGATTTCACGCTGAATGGTGGGACTTTTCTACTCACGGCGGAAACGTATGTGGACGATATCGCTTGCACTGCTGGCACCATTGCTAACACCGTAGGTGGTGGTGGCGACCTGCGTTCGCGTACTGGAAACAACAGTGTATTTACTGTTAATGCGGCAGATGATGCTACGGTGGTCGATGCCCCATTCAATGCGGTTGGCACTTGGTCGATCAATGTGGCCAACGGCCCGGCCTCTCATGATCTCGTGATGAGCGGTCCGATCACCAACACTGCCGCCATCACGAAATCCGGCGCGGGGAGGATGTTAGTTTCCTCCACCTCCACGCATACGGGTGCTTTCACTGTGAGTGCTGGAGAACTCGCGGTGACGGGAACTCTCGCAAGTGGAGTCACCATCCAATCCGGTGCAAGGCTTTCAGGCACGGGAACCATTCAGGGCACGGTTAGCCAGAGTGGTATTCTCTCCCCTGGCATCGACGGCATCGCAGTAATGAATGTCGGGACGCTGAGCCAAGCTGTAGGTTCTAGCACCCAAATCACTCTCAATGGCACTAACCCCGGGAGTAGCCATGATCAAGTTGCCGTCGTAGGTACCGCTACCCTCAATGGGACTCTTCAAGTTTCCCTGGCTTCTGGCTTCGTGCCCGTGGTCGGCAATGTTTTCGATGTCGTCACCTGCGCGACTCGCTCTGGGACATTTAGCACAATCAGTCTTCCCAGTCTTCCCTCAGATCGTGGATGGACGAGCACCTACAACGGAGGTCCGACTCCCGGATTGCGACTGTCTGTTGTTGCGATAGCACCACCCACTTACAATGTAAGCTACATTGCCGCGGCAAACGGATCGATTTCTGGACTTACTCCTCAAATAATCATTCATGGCTCAAATGCCAGCGCTGTGACTGCCGTGCCTAATGCTGGTTACTCCTTCGTTTCTTGGAGTGATGGCGTTCTAACAGCTGCGCGAACGGATACGAACATCGTAGCAAATCTCAGCGTGACTGCGACATTCGCGATCAACCAATACACGGTAAATTACACCGCTGGAGCAAACGGAACGCTCACGGGAAATGCTGCGCAAACTGTCAATCACGGATCAAACGCCAGCACTGTGACTGCGGTTCCGAATCTTGGCTATCGCTTCGTTTCTTGGAGCGACGGAGTTCTAACAGCTGCGCGAACGGATACGAACATCGTAGCAAATCTCAGCGTGACTGCGACATTCGCGATCAACCAATACACGGTAAAT
>CANHKJ010000020.1 GCA_947460915.1 Verrucomicrobiia bacterium | reverse complement strand
GGTCGTGAGGATTTCACCACGACCTGTGCAGCGCGCTGTCGAGGAACCGAGGAAAAATGGCACATCACTGCCGATCGAGGCTGCAGCTTCGAGGAGTTTTTCGTGGCTGAGCACTTCGTTGTGCCACTGATTCCATGCAAGTAGAGTGCTTGCGGCATCGCTGCTACCGCCGCCGAGACCTGCTCCGTGCGGAATGTTTTTTTCCAAAGTCACGGTAGCTTTGCATTTTTTCTTGGAGAGTTTTTCGAAAATCTTGGTTGCTTTGACGACGAGATTGGTATCGTCGGTGGGGACGCCTGGAGTCTCGCAGATAAAGGAAAAACTTTTCGCCTCGGTGAGCGTGATCACGTCATAGAGTCCGGGGACTCGGGTCATGAGCGTATCGATGTCGTGATAGCCGTCATCGCGCTTACCGAGAACGCGTAGCGAGAGATTGATTTTGGCGGGGGCTTGTAAGGAGATCGTTTTTTCGCTCATGAGTGTGGTAGTTTTCCGATTAGTGCCATCATCCGGCCGGTGTGGCCGAGTTCTTTACGATAGCTGTAGTAGTTCGACAAGTCTGATGCGGTACAAGTTTCACAATCGTGAAAAGCGCCGAGTCCTGCGCCTTTGGCTTGCTCGCGAATGGTGGCGGCAAAGTCCACTTCGTAATGCGGCGGGCGAATGCAGGGGCCAAGCACACCGATGATGTCTGAGGGCTGCGAGCCGAACTCCGATTGCATCAAAGCGACGGCCTGACCGAGAATGTTGCCTTCAGTGCCTTTTTTGCCCGAGTGCAGAAGACCGTAAGCGCCATTTTTCCGATCGGCGAGCCAGATTGCTCCGCAGTCAGCAACGTATATCGCTAGTAAGAGACCAGGAGTGCGAGCGATGAGTCCATCGACATCGGGCACAACCGGTAGTCCATCGGCGGCCACGATGGTCGCAGCTTCACCGGCGATGGCTACTCGATTGCCGTGAACTTGTTCGGCTCTCCACCATTGATTTTCAGAGAAACCGAGGGTTTGCACGGCTTGGCTGTGACTTTCGCGGAGGTGAATCATCGCCTGATCCCGATTGGTGTCGACAGGGATTCCGGGGAGCCGCTTGATGAAATCGGCGCGGATGCCTGGGATGTTGAGCAGCGATTGAAGATAATCAGGGGACATGGAAAATCGTCGTGATAATGGCTCAGGAAAAATGATGAGAGTAGGGGAAAGAAAAAACCTCCGTGGCGGGGACACCGTAACGGAGGCTATGGGGATTTTCCAAGCAACAAACGCCACTTAAGAAAAACTTTTTTTCTTAGCTCTGTGGAATGCAGCTCATAGCGCGGCGGGTAGCGTCCACGGTATCAGCTTCTTCTTGGTCCATGTTGGAGAGCATATCGGCAAGGTCGGAAGCGATTTCACGACGCATGCGTGATACGAGCTCTACGCCTTTTTGCGTGATGCGAACCATGATCTTGCGGCGATCTTCGGCTGCATGGATGCGCTCCACGTAGGCGAGTTTTTCGAGGCGATCGACCAGACCAGTAGCGGCTGCGGTTGAGTGACCCATTTTTTTGGCGATATCTGACATTGTCAAATATTCTTCGCTTGAAAGGTAAGCCATCAGGAAGAACTGGGGAAACGAAACATTTCCTTTGCTTAGTTCTCCGGAGAGGTTAAGGATACAGCTGCGTTGCGTGAAGAGCACGAAGTCTGCAAGGCGGTCTGCCTCTGCCTGTACAGCAGGGCCCGAATTCATCGAGTGAATGTTTTTCATGGCTGATTGTTATTTGGTGACGGAACGACCATAATTGGGACGTAGGCTGTTCCGCCGGGACGGGCGAAGTAAGCAGAAAAACTGGAAAGTAATCAAGTCTAAATTTTAAAATTATCTTATTTTCTCAATTTTGATGACACCCCAGATGTCCAGATTATCGAGTTGAAAGTCTGCTAAATGCTCATGATTGCTTGATTATTTGCATCATTTGAAGGTTGAGGCGGATGTGTGAGTTAATGAAGAATTTTTTTAAAAAATATTCTAGTCGGGTTGATTGATCAGTCACCATTTGCCTTTTTCGCGCACCATGCGTGGCTGGAATGCGAAGCGGATCATGGAATGATTGTTTGCAAAGGTGAGGGGGGATTGGTTCGTATTGGTGTTCTGCATGGTTTGTTGATCGACCAGCTAGCGTAGGTCATCTGGAGCAAGCGCAAGAAAGCGAGTGCGACAGTTGTTGGGGATTTTCGATCTGCCGAGTGAAGCGGATTCTGCTGTAAAACATAGGCAACATAGAGGGTCGGAAATTTTCGTCGATTCTGCGCTGGACAGTATGTGGGCGATTTGGCAGGTTGATGCGCACAAACCTATACTGTAAAAAACACCATGAAACATCGCAAAGGATTTACACTCGTTGAGCTATTGGTCGTCGTCGCTATCATTATGGCGCTGGCCACTTTGATTTTTGCTGGCATCAAGCGCGCAAGCATGAAAGCAAGTCAGACCGCCTGCATGAACACGATGCGTGATGTTACGAATGGCTTATCAGCCTTCATCGTGGATCGCAATATGCCGCCTGTGCCCGAAACGCGAAAAGAGGGATCGGAGCAGGATTATGTTTGCGGTGATTATTTGAATCTTTTCCCGAACGATTACCTCGTGGCGGTGTTAGAGGGTGTTGACAAAAGCTTTTCTTATGATGGCGGTGAATTGCAAACGCGATTTGCGAATCCGACGTTGAATGAGTATGCTTCCTTTGCGCGCACGCCGAAGAAAAACAATGGCGTCTATGACAATCCTCAAGATGAGCAGGAAGGTCAATTGTTTGATCCTTGGGAGCGCACGATCATGATTGCGATTAATGTGCCACCTTTCATCGAGGAAAAAAGTGAGGGATTGAAGGATAAATGGCTGTACACTGATGGTTTGGCCGTATATCCTGATTCTGGACCTCGCGAAGAATCATTCGCGGTTTGGTCCTACGGCAAAGATGGCGTTCTCGGAACCCGTGGAGCTATGTTGCAGGAAAATCTGCTGCGCAAGTCCGATGATGTGATTTCTTGGTAAAAGGGGATTCGACTCCGCCGAACGTAATTCCCCTTAACCGAAGGCTTTCAGAAAGCCTGACTCGATAGCGAGTTGTTCGCTGGCGTTCGTCTCAAGGGACGAGCGCAGGTCTTCGAGTGCCTCAACACGCTTCAGTAGGGAAAATGCGCTCTCGGTTTTACTGAAGGATTCGATCAAAGCGGAAACCTCGGGGAAGTCCTCACAATGGGCTCCGGCTTGGCAGCGCAGAGCATCAGCCATCCAGGCCATGAGGATGTCAAAGAAGCGCGCGCGCTCGGCAAGATAGGCGGAGCGAGCGGCGGCTTTGTGAAAGTCTTCGCGTTCCTTGAGCCATTTGCCATCGGTGCTCTGGGCGTATTGTTTTTTCTCGGTGGAATAAAGGATGTCTTCTTCGTTCTCGATCTCAGCTTTGCGTCGATCGAGCACTTCCGAGAATACCCCTTTGATGGTGAGCGCTCCCCAAGGTGTGCCGAAACTTTTTGAGGCGACGCGATTGAGCGTTTGGATGAGTTCATCGCCACCGTGCGCGCGGTAGTCGGTCTTACCCATAAGTGGCAGCTGTACGCAGCGCGAAAGGATGGTGGGCAAGAGCGCTTGTGGTTGTGCGGTCACAAGCAGCAGCAAGGTGTTTTTCGGTGGTTCTTCCAGCGTTTTGAGAAAGGCGTTTTGTGCCTGCACATTCATGCGATCACAGTTCATGATGGCGACGATTTTCCATGCACCGTGCGAGCTGGCCATGTGGAGGCGTTGCTCGACCTCGCGCATGCGGTCGACATTGATGATGCGTGAGAGTTTCTCGGGTCGAATGATTTGTACGGCATCACATTCTTGTTCATTTAGCGGAGGAGCTTCATGAACGACGGGTTCTCCAAAAAGATCCATGCCACCGCCGGCTTTGCCTTGGACGAGCCAGGCGATTTTTGCAGTCAATAGTTCCTTGCCACAGCCGCTCGGGCCAGAGATGAGAATGGCATGGGCCAATCGACCGTGCTGATGGGCATTGGCAATGTGCTCGTAGGCTTTATCGGGTAAGAACGCCATGAGGGTAGATCATGCCTTGTTCGACAAAGTCGTCATCACCTTCGGCTGGTATGGTGTTACGAAAGCCTCGTGGAATGAGTAAACATCGCTGAAGTCCTCTTTGGTATCGGAGTCTTGCTTGCCGAAGACTTGTTCCTCGATGAGCAAAAATACCATATCGCCGACATCAGAGCATTGGCTGAGGCCCCACTCACGGAGGAGCGTGGATGCCATCGGGCCGAATTGATCGAGAGCTAGATCGCGAAATCCTAATAGAAGTTCGCCACCGGTAACGTGGCGCGCATTGCCGTTGTTTTCCTCGGAGATTTTTTTGAGGGTAAAATCGAGAGCTTCTTTGAGGAAAATGTAAGCTTGGGGATGGAAGCGTGGATCACGTTTCACAATGGCCTCGATGGCGTGCTCGTAAGGCAGGGCTTGCATGGGAGGAGTGTTACACCTTTTTGCAGAATGCGTAAAGATGTTAGGTCGAGAAATGAAAAAAAATCCTAACAACTAAAGAGCATGCAGAAAATGCTCACAGATATCGGCGTAGAGTGCGGTTGATCCGGTGGATAGCGTATTGTGATGTTTCGCTGCGGGGATGAGCTTGAGTTTTTTTTGATGGCCTGGGATGGTATCATAAATCTGTTGAGCTTGGTCGGCGGGGACGAAGGAGTCATCGAGGCCGTGGCTGAGAAAAACGGGGCAGCGTATCATACTGGCAGCGCGCGATGGCTGAACGGCGGAGGGGAAAAATCCCACGCGCAAGTAAATGCCCAATGCACAAGCTCTGGTGGTAAGTGGGGTCAGGTGGCGAATGACGGGAGGCAAATGTTTGGCTGAGGCCGCGATCGGATTTTCGAGTGATGAGAAGGCGCTGATGCTTGCAATGGCGCGGATTTCTTCGGGGTGTTTGGCCGCAGTGAGCAATGAGATGGCACCGCCTTGAGAGTAGCCGAACAGAAAAAGCGGCGAGTTGCTTAGTCCATAATTGTCTTGGTATTCTTGCCAGATGGCGGCGATCATTTCGGACTCGCGATAACCGAAAGTAGCGTAAGGCTGAGGGCTTTGGCCGTGGCCAGGAATATCAATAAGAAGGCAACGGAAGCCTGCGGCGCAGAATCGTTCGCAAATGGGTAAATGATCTTCTTTGCAGCCGCGATGTCCGTGGAGCATGAAAATGGTGCCACGAATCTGTCCCCAGGGGCCGAGTGGTGCATTGCGCAATGCGAGTTCATGGCGCAGAACACGTGACTTATGGGCGATGGTCGGATCAACAGATTCGGGCGCAACGGGTTCACAAACCATGCAGGGGGTACCATCACGGGCGGTAAATGAGGAAATATTCAGACCATAGTGCGCAGGCTCATCGAGGATCACTCGATGATAGTTTTCAATGCTGCGTCGCTTGGGTGAGAGTGTTTGTTTTGATCCGATCCAAGCGATGCCGATGGTGATGGTCAGAAAAACGGCAGCTAGGCAGTAGAAGAGTCGTTTTAACCAACGTTTCATGGATGTGATCACTGGCTTGGATCTTGCGGATAGGTGTCTGAACTACTACGCCGAGAGTGGCTGGAGGTCTTGAGGAGATCGTATTTTGTGCCACAATACATGCAACTCATTCTTTGAGTAAAAACGATGCTGAGCAGTGCGGTGAAGCCGTGATTGAATGGGGGAAGGCGATAGGATTTCTTGTGAGCTAATGCCCCTGAGTTGAGCAAGGGTGTTCCGCGGCACAGCGGACAGCTGGCGGCACGGCGTTTAAAAAAAGAAATCGCAAGTGTGATGAAGGTCAACAACAGACCACCGAGAAAACTATAAAGGTAAAAGGGGGATGGATTCGTCTTGTGATTGAATAAGAACAAAGCCAGCGCTGAAAGAGTGGCTACTATGCAAAACAAGTGGAGAAGCGTCCAAAATATGGCGACATAAAACTTGCCCGAGTAGGTCATCGAGCGGTGACGTGTGGTTTGAGTTTCGACTGGATCTGAAGTAGACATGAATTCGAGAAGAACCACCATTTCAGAGAATTGAAACGTCGACAAGTGTTAGATGCTATGATTGATCAAATTTTCTCTGAATTGTGTTAGTCCTTCCAATTCGGGAATTTTTCGTTGAGTTCCGCCTGGTATTTTTCGGCTTTTTCACTCTCGTTATTGGCTTGTAGAATCTTAATCATGCGCGAGAGCAGCATTGGCTTGAGTCTTGAGTCTTCGACAAAGAGGGCGTTGGCGGCGAGGGATTCCTTGGCCTTCTCGGGTTTGCCCAGCGCCATAAAAATGTCTGCCTGCACAATGCGAGCCTCGACTTCGAGCGGACCTTGAGGTTTCAGCAAGAGGCCGTCTTCGATTGATTTCTGGGCCTTGGTGAGATCTTTTAGCGCGAGATGACAGCGTGCTTGATCGAGTAATGCATCAGTCTTGGCGACGGGATTATCCTCGACGGCGAGCACGTTTTCCACTGAGCGGAGGCCTCCTGTGAAATCCTTGATGATGATTTGCGCTTTGGCGAGATTGCGCCAGATGTGGCGTGGGGTACGGCGCGGTTCATCAGGCGTGCTGATCATCATGAAGAAGCGGGCTGCGCGTTCGGCTTGTCCGTTGGACAGTGACTGCATGGCGGCCCAGGCGACGAGCTCTTGTGAAAGTTTTTCAGAGAATCCGCTATCGATAGCGGTATCGATCTCGGCGCAGAGTGGATCGATTTGCTCAAGAGAAAAGTAGCAGTCGATGAGACTCAAGCCTGACTGTCTGCCGTAGGTTTTCGCATTGAGTTCGCGCGCCTTGAGCAGGTGCGGGATGGCGTTTTTGTAATCCTTCTGTTTTTGCAGTCCGTAGCCGATGAAGAATTCCGCGTTCGCAACGGTGGTGACGGGAAGGTCTTTGTGATCGCCTAGCAAGGTCTGGTAGGCCTTGACCATGCCAGGGAAATCGTTGTTGCGTTTTTTGGCGACGGCGGTTTTTTGCCATGCGTGAGCGCTAAGTTTTGGGTCAGGATTGCTTTGCAAAAGAGTGGCGTAGTCCTTGATCGCGGCATCGCGATCACCCGCTTCGAGAAACGCATCGCCGCGCAGGATTAGAGCCTCTGGTGAGCGGCGATCAGCAGCGAAGTCTTGGAGGAATTTCGAGAGCGAGAGGATCACGCCTTGGTGGTCGCCCACTTTGGAAAGTGCATGGGCGCGGTGGAAAAGCAGATTGGCGCGATTTCCTTCAGCGATGAGCGTGGGATCGATCAAGTTGTAGGTGTCAGCTGCTTCTTGATCTTTGCCCTCTTGTGCCAGTGCACCTGCCTTGAACATTAGCGCAGCATGGATGCGTGGGTGATTTTTTTTGATTTTACCATACATCTCGATGAAGGCATCGGCCTGTTCAACGATGTGCTTACCATCCACTTTGTAGAAGCAGAGGAGACGATTGTAGGAGGCATCAAAGGCCAAATCGGATTCGGGTGAAAGCTTTTGTACTTCGAGGAACAGGGGGATGGCTTCCATGTATTGGCCGAGTAGCATATAGGAGCGGGCGACAATGTTGGTGCGTCGTGCTTGGCGCTCATCTCCGGTGTTGAGCGGATTGGAGCGATAGATTTCGATGACTTCGGGGTATTTTTTCGTATTGAAGCGCAATTGCATCATGGAGGTTAGGGCATCTGCATGAAAGGCGCGCCACTCCTCGGCATTGTTCGAGAGTAGGTTTTGGAAATATTTTTCTGCTGCGGCTTGGTCGTCTAGTTTGAGAGATGCGATTCCTGCATAGAGGGTAGCCTCGGCGCGGTATTTTTCTTGCACAGGGGATTTGATGATTTCGTCGAAATAGGTCAGTGCTTCTCGACCTTTATCATCATTGAGTAGCATCATGCCCACTGCTTGGCGGCAGAGGTGAAGGTAGGGGTTGTTTGCGGATTCAGGATCGTTGAGGCCCTTGAAGTAGCAAGTGAGTGCTTCTTTTTCACGACCGCGGTAGTGGTGGCAAAGAGCCTCGTAGTAGAAGGCGTGGAAGCGATCTTTGGCTTCGTTTGCGTTGGCTGCGAGTCTCGCGTAGAGCACTGCGGCGGTGCCGTAATCTTTTTTCTCGAAAGCGTCGGTAGCCATCGAGTAACATGCGGCGGCGAGGTAGGGGCCGCTGCGTTGGTTGCGAATGATGGAGGCGAAAATGCCCTTTGCTTCATCGATTCTACCGGTGTGGTAGAAGGACATGGCATAGTAGTATTCAGCTGCTTGCACGTCTTTTCCTCGTGGGAATTTTTGCAGGTATTGTTCGAAAATCTCTCCTGCTCGCGTGAATAGCTGGATTCGTTGGTCGAGATCGTTATTCTTGAGTGCGTTTGTGTAGAGATTGGCGGCGCGATGGTAAAATGCATCGGCATCGAGCACCTGACCAGCAGCTTCTTGTTGAGCCATGATCGGGTAGGGGCCGCAGAGGCTGGCGAGAACGAGAACCGTGGAGAATAGTGAGATTTTCATAATCTGCGAAGGGCTGGAAAATGTTAGGGAGCAGGGGGCTGCGGGCGCTGGGTGGCAAAGGAAATGTTCCAGATGCCAGCCTTGGTGCAGGTGGATATCACGTTGATGACGTGTTGGTATTCGGTCTTGGCATCGGCGCGGAGGCGGATCGGCTGATTCTTGTAGAGAGAAGCGAGCTCCTTCATGATGACGAACAATTGCTCTTGGGTGAGTGGTGTTTTGTCGACGATCACTGAGCCATCGGCCAAGACGTTGATGATTTTTTCGCCCTGCACGCGGAGCGGATCAGCGCCTTCTGCCGTAGTGGGCACCGAGACATCGAGCTCGGTTTCATTGCGCGACCACTGCCAAGTGATGATGAAAAAGGTCAGCAGTAGGAACACGATGTCGATCATCGGGGCCATCTGAAAAGCAGCCGGTTCGAGTTCTTTTTTCTGAAATTTCATGGCGTCAGTGGCTGCAGATTAAGCGTCGCCGGGGGGCATGGTGTGTTCCTTGGCACGTCCGTTGTTGGCCGCAGGAGCATTGTTGCCCTTAGAACCTGTAGGCGTGCGCACGGTGAGAGTCTGAAGCAGGGCTACGAGATGGCTGGATGCGGCTTCCATTTCGCCGATGTAGCGCTGGGTGCGGGTGCGGAAAAACGCGTAGGCAAGCATCGTCGGGATGGCGATGATCAGGCCGGCTGCGGTGGTGATCAGCGCTACGGAAATGCCTGATGAAAGCGCCATTTGTTTTACTCCTTCTGAGCCGGTGGATAAATCATTGAACGATTGAATCATCCCAATTACAGTGCCAAGAAGACCTAGCATCGGTGCTACGTTGCCGATGTCTGAGAGGTAGCTGACGCGACTCGTAAGAATGCCAGCTTGGCGTGAGCCCTCGGACTCGGTGATTTCCCGCACTTCGGCTAGTGTCACGCTAGGATTGGCAATGATGAAATCAAGTACACGCTGGGTGATACGGGCCATACTCTCGGATTGACGACGTGCAAACGCAGTCAAGCCTTGGAGGTCACGCGAGCGGATCATCGCCTCGGCGGTATCCATAAAGCGATCGGAGACGACGGAATTTTGGCTAATGGTAAAAAGATACAAGATGCATAGCATGGCGGCGATGACTGAGAGGCCTGCTAGGGGATACATTACCCAGCCGCCTGCATAAAACAATTCCATCAAATTCAGCTGCTTGATGGTTTTCGCCTCCTCGGCAGCATGCGCGGAACTGCTCAGCGCGATGGCGATTGTGGGAATAATAGTAAGTATGTGCTTCATGTTCGCGGGAAATAGTATCATGGATTTTTGGCGGGGCAATGCCCGATAATGGCGGAGAGAACGTTTGTTGGGGGAAAAAATTTGTGCATTGGCCCAACTGGGGTAATCTGGTGGCGGAAACAATCCATGGAAAAAGCAGATTTCAGAGTCAAATTGCGCGACGTGCCCCATCAACCGGGTGTGTATTTGATGAAAGACCGCATCGGGTCGATCATTTATGTCGGAAAGGCAAAAGATCTACGTAAGCGGATGTCGAGTTATTTCATGGCATCGCGAAAAATGCGTGCAGATGTGAAAACGCGCGCCTTGATCGAGGCGATCTGGGATTTCGAGTTCCATGTGGTGCGGAATGAACAGGAGTCGCTCATTCTTGAGGGGAAATTGATCAAAGACTACCGACCTCGCTACAATGTAAGTTTTCGCGATGATAAGAATTTCTACCTCGTGAAGATCAATTTGCTCGATCCCTGGCCGCGATTGATGATGACGAGGCTGAAAAAAGACGACCAGGCCCGCTATTTCGGCCCCTTTGCGCACTCGAATGCCCTGCGTGCCTCGGTGGAGTGGCTGAATCGAAAATTCGGCCTGCGCGTTTGCCGTTCGCACGATCCCGGAGAGTTGGAATACAAGCACTGCAATGCCGATGTCATTCGCAATTGCGCCGCGCCCTGCATCGGGCGGATCTCGCGAGAGGATTATCGGGCGCGAGTCGATGAAGTATGCCGATTGCTCGAAGGCAAGGGCAAGCGTGAGGTATTTGACGAACTGCGCGAGGAAATGGCGCGGATGGCTGAGGAAATGAACTTCGAGCGCGCAGCGGTATTGCGTGACGTGATTCAAAATCTGGAGCTTACCTTGAACCCGACGCGGCAATTTTCACGCGGTCGGGGCCTGCCGACGACGGTCAAGCCGCTGGAGGATTTGGCAGAACTGGGCGATTGGCTGGATTTGCCCGGCCCGCCGAAAGTGATGGAATGTTTCGATATTTCCAACGTCTCGTCCACCCACATCGTCGCCTCGATGGTGCGCTTTGTCGATGGCGTGCCCGACAATCAGGCCTATCGGCGCTACCGCATCAAGACGGTCAAGGGGCAAGATGACTTTGCCAGCATGGCCGAGGTGGTGCGGCGTCGCTACTCGCGGATTTTGTTAGAAAATGCCAGCGCCAACCCCGAGCTCGCGGCGGAGAGTCAGGAAAGTGTGGTGGAAATTCAGCGACGTCTCGCCGCGATGGGCAAGGCCAAGGTGCTTCTGCCCGATTTGGTCATCGTCGATGGCGGCAAAGGCCAGTTGAGCAGCGCAGTGGCGGAATTGCAGCAACTCCAGTTGCACGAGCTGCCCGTGATCGGCCTCGCCAAACAGCGCGAAGAAGTATTTCGCCCCGGTGAAAGTGACCCGATCGTCATTCCTCATGATCGCGGCGCGCTCAAACTGCTGCAACGGATTCGCGATGAAGCACACCGCTTTGCCAATGCCTACAACTCCTTGTTGCTGCGTCGACGGATGAAGGAAAGCCTGCTCGATGACTGCCCTGGCATGACCTCAGGTCGTAAAAGTTTGTTGATGAAACGCTTCGGCTCTGTGGCGGAGTTGAAGAAGGTCAGCTGTGAGCAAATCGAGCAATGCCCCGGCATCCAGAAACCCTTCGCCCAAGCCCTGCATCAATGGCTGCATCGGGGGGATTAAAAAAAATAGCATCAAGCAAAAGACCACCTGTCATTTCTAATCAGCTGCTCCACGAAGGTAGCGCGCCCCGATTCTCCTTGCCATCAGCGATTCCTGACGACATGAATGCATCATCAAAACTCCACCTCGCTCGCCGATGAAATTTCTACCCGTCACCCTTCTGAGCACGGTTCTCTGCCTGATCGGCGCGCCGGCCTTTGCTGCCGAAGGTAAAGCTGCCGAGCGCAAACCGAATGTGATTGTGGTCTTGGTCGATGACATGGGCTGGTCCGATCTTTCCTGCTTTGGCGGAAAAGACGTCAAAACCGAAAACATCGATCGATTGGCCTCCGAAGGCATCAAGTTTCAGTATTTTTATGTCAATTCTCCCATTTGCTCGCCATCGCGCGTGGCGATCACCACGGGACAATACCCACAACGCTGGCGCATCAGTTCGTATTTGGATAATCGGAAAATGAACCAGAAACGCGGACTTGCGCAATGGCTTGATCCCGCAGCTCCTGTTCTCGCCCGACAACTCCAACAAAACGGCTACGCCACTGGCCACTTTGGCAAATGGCACATGGGCGGACAACGTGATGTGGCCGATGCCCCAACGCCCAAGAATTATGGCTTTGACCAAAGCTTGGTAAATTTCGAGGGCATGGGGGCGAAATTGCTTCCGCTCACCCTGACACCAGGCGATTCCCAACCGGGGCGCATTTGGAAAGATGCCGAACGCTTGGGCCAGCCAGTCACCTGGATGCAGCGCTCCGAGATCACTGGGGGCTTTGTCCATGCCGCCATTTCCTTCATCGATCAGGCGCAATCCGCAAACAAACCCTTCTACATCAACCTCTGGCCAGACGACGTGCACTCGCCGTTTTTTCCGCCGCTCAGCCGCTGGGGAGAAAACAAACGGGCGCTCTATCTTTCCGTGCTCGATGCCATGGACGAACAACTCGGCAAACTCTTCGCGCGCATCCGTGACGATGCCTCCTTGCGGGAAAATACCCTCATCGTCTTTTGCTCGGACAACGGCCACGAGCCGGGTGCTGGTTCCAGTGCTCCCTTGCGCGGTGCCAAGACCTGGCTCTACGAAGGCGGCATCCGCTCTCCTCTGATCGCATGGAGCCCAGGGCTGATGAAAAAGTCCGCCATCGGTGGAAACAACCTACAGAGCATGTTCGGCGCCATCGATCTCACACGCTCGCTCTATGCCATCACCGGCACCGCATTGCCTGAGGGGCATACCCTTGATGGCGAGGATGTTAGTGCGACCTTGCTTGGCCTGAGCACGATGTCTCGCCAACAGCCCTTATTCTTTCGCCGACCACCCGATCGCCCCGGCAACGATCCCAAGTGGGGCATGGGCGACAATCCCGACCTTGCCGCACGCCAAGGACCGTGGAAATTTCTCATCAACTACGATGGCAGCCATGCAGAGCTCTATCACATCATCGACGATGCCACCGAGTCAAAAAACCTCATCAAGCAACACCCCGAGGTCGCTCAAGATCTGAAAAAGGCTCTCTTGGCCTGGAACGCCAGCCTTCCTGCAGATGCAGGAGATCCCAAGTTCCCCAAAGCTAAGAATTCTCCGAAGAAGTGAGGCGGGGGAAACTGCCGATGGCTAAATGACCATCGAGCGCCACGCCGACGATGATTGCGGTGCAGGCTTGCCTCTGAAATTCCTTGCCTTGGCGTTCTGCGCCCGCCGCCTGCGCCTTACGGGGACGATCTTGGGCCTCTCTGGCACATTCTTCGTCGCAAAATGCCCGAATCTCGCGTTTTCTCACGCGTTCCATGCCTTTGCGCACGTCTTCCATGCTCCTTCCGTCGCGTGTTTGGCCTTCCTCGACGAGTTTTATGCTTGGTAGGATGCGTCCTACGCTTGGTAGGATGCATCCTACCGTATCAAATTCCCGCAATTACTCTGGTAGTGCGCGTCCTACCAGAGCAAATTCTCGCCAAAATGCTCCAACTGCGCAAATTTTGCTTCATCCGACGCGTCTGAGAAGGCATAGGACGAGAAATTAGCTCGGTAGGATGCATCCTACCGAACCAAATGCGCGTGCGAAGAAGCTTCCGACGAGAAATTAGATCGGTAGGATGCATCCTACCACGCATGTTTCTCGTGCCAGAAGGCGAAAAACTTGCCTTTTATCATGCCCAGAACCAATAAGGAGAAGGGATTTTCAATCCCTTTTTTTCCCTCAAGCCAAGCCTCAGGGGGAAGGGGAGCAGCCCCGCAATCCCTTTGGTTTTATCTACCCAAGCCCAGAGACTCTCCAAGTATCACTATTACTCAATTCGATGAAAGGAAAAGAATCTCCTTGTTTCATTCTAGTTGATTTGTTAGGTATAACTCAGTTCTTACATGCCTGCGCGCTCTCAAACATCTTCTGCCGCAAATTTCTCTGCTAGTATCGGCGTCGCTGCTCAGCTCTGGAATAACACCGTAACTGGCACTCAATTTTAGCCCGAGCAAATCGAAACATGACAAAACAGGAAAAAGAGCAACTCAGCGAAATCGACATTTGCGATCTTTTCATCACGCCTGCGATTAAAAGCGCAGGCTGGGATCCATTTACCCAGATTCGGCGTGAAGTCACTCTTGCTCCTGGTCCCGTAGTCGTTCGGGGAAATTTATCCTCACGAAACAAAAAGAAGAAGAAATTCGCTGACTACGTTTTGCAATGGGAATCTGGGGTTCCGATAGCCGTTGTCGAAGCCAAGGACAACAATCATACTGTCAGTCATGGCATCCAACAAGGTCTAAGCTACTCAGGAATTCTCGATGTTCCCAGCACTTTCAGTTCCAACGGCGACGCTTTTGCTTCTCACAATAAAGTTGCAGCTCCAGGAGAGGAGGTCGAGAGCGAATTTTCCCTCGAATCGTTTCCTTCGCCTCACGAACTCTGGCAACGCTACAAAAAGCATCGGAAAATTGCTGACGCCGAAGAAGAATTAGTCCTCGAACCCTACTACTTGGACGCCTACGGCAAAGAACCACGCTACTATCAGAGCGAGGCGATCAATCGCACGCTCGAAGCCGTAGCCAAAGGCCATAATCGCCTGCTTCTGGTGATGGCCACCGGTACGGGCAAGACCTACACTACTTTCCAAATCATCTGGCGTCTCTGGAAAGCGAAAAGGGTCAAACGCACTCTATTCCTTGTCGATAGAAACATTCTCGCTGACCAGACCCTCGTAAACGACTTCAAGCCTTTTGGATCGGTGATGACTAAAATCAAGAACCGCAAGATCGATCCGTCTTATGAAATCTATCTTGGCCTCTATCAAGCGATTACAGGGCCCAATGAGGATGACAAAATTTTCAAAAACGTCTCTCGCGACTTTTTCGACCTCATTGTTATTGACGAGTGTCACCGGGGCAGTGCGTCAGAAGATTCGGCATGGCGCGAAATCCTCGACTACTTTTCTGGAGCCATTCAGATTGGCCTGACCGCCACACCAAAGGAAACCAAATATGTTTCCAATATCACTTACTTTGGCGAGCCAATTTATACCTATACGCTGAAACAGGGCATCGCAGATGGCTTTCTCGCGCCATATAAAGTGGTTCGTTATCACCTCGACAAAGATCTCCTCGGTTGGACACCGCCACAAGGGATGACCGATGATCTTGGTCAAGAAATCGAGCACCGCGAATACAATCAAGCCGACATGGATCGGATCTTGATTCTGAACCAGCGCACCAAATTGGTTGCCAAGTGCGTCATGGAGTTACTCAACGCCACAGATCCCTTCTCTAAAACCATCATCTTTTGCGAAGATATCGACCATGCCGAGCGTATGCGCGTGGCCATCACCAATGCGGCAGGTCAACTCGCCCTGGATAACTCGAAATACGTCATGCGCATCACAGGCGACAGCGTGGAGGGTAAAGCCGAGCTGGATAACTTCATTGATCCCGAGTCCAAGTTCCCCGTCATCGCGACAACTTCCGAGCTGCTTTCTACAGGAGTTGATGCAAAGACCTGCAAGCTCATTGTCTTAGATAAGAACATCAAGTCCATGACGATGTTCAAACAGATCATTGGTCGCGGCACCCGCATTGATGAAGATCACGGAAAGTATTTCTTTACCGTGATGGACTTCAAGGATGCCACCAAGCTTTTCAAAGATCCCGACTTCGATGGCGACCCCGTTGTGATCTACGAACCTGGAGACGATGACGATCCTGTACCTCCTGATCCAGAACCAGATCCTGATGACGACGAAGAAGGAGATGATGAATCAGCAGGCGGCGTAAAAAAAATTCGTGTGAGTGGCGTCGACGTCAAAATCCTCGCAAAAATCGTCGAATACATCGGCGAGGACGGCCAAATGGTCACCGAGTCTTACTCAGACTACAGCCGCAAAAACATCCGCAAAGAGTATGCTTCACTTAATGACTTCATCAACAAGTGGAACACCACCAAGAAGAAAGAAGCAATCGTCAAGGAGCTAGAAGAATACGGCATCGAACTCCCCAAGCTCGCTGAGGAAGTCGGCACGGAATACGGCGACTTCGACCTCATCTGCCACATTGCATTCGATCAATTGCCACTTACTCGAAAGGAGCGGGCGAACAATGTCAAAAAGCGCAACTATTTCACCAAATACGGCGACCAAGCCCGCGCCGTCCTCGAGGCCCTTCTGGATAAATACGCCGACGAAGGAGTTCTTACCATTGAGAGCCCCAAAGTGCTCAAATTAACTCCCTTCGATAAAATGGGCACGCCCGTGGAAATCATCAACAACGTCTTCGGCGGCAAGGAAAAATACGAATCGGCGCTCCAAGAACTCGAACGGGAAATCTTCCAGCCGCGGCATAGTGCCTAATCTATTTCCCTCTGAACGAAATGCCAGAAGATCCCACGCCCATAACCCAGCATCGCTTTCTCGACGAGATGGGCGATTCTACTTTCTTTGGCAAGGGCCGCCGTATCATCATTGGCGAGACTGGTGTTTCTCTTTCTTTTGGCATAGGTATCTTGAAAATTAATCGCCCGCTCGCAGAAGTTCGATCAGAGGTGATTCAACTGCAAAAAGAGATCCAAGATGATCCGCTCTTCAACACTCTGCCTAGTGTTATCAAGCGTGCCCAGCAGGGAGGTTTCTTTTTTCATGCCTGCAAAGATACGCCCGATGTGCGGAGTCCATTTCTCAAATACATTCGCTTTCTTCCTTGCGAGCTTGAAGCCGTAGTTGCGAGAAAAATTCCCGCGCTTTTTGAAAAAAATCATCACTCCAAAGAGAACGAGTTCTACGCCGACTTGCTCTCTCATCTGATCAAAACGCGAGTCAAAGGGAATGGCAAACTTGTGCTCAATGTCGCCGCGCGTGGCTCAACCACTCGGGATAAGGTATTCGCAGAGGCTCTTTCCGTTGCGAACCAACGCGCACTGAAGCGGTGGAGTCAGGATGAATTGAAAAGCGATGTGGTTTTCAACGTGCAAACCCCGCGTACTGAGCCGCTTCTCAACATTGCTGATTACCTCTGTTGGTCGGTTCAACGCGTCTTTGAACACGGGGAAACTCGCTACTACGACTATCTGCAAGAGCGCATTCGTCTCGTCGTCGATCTCTACGATTCTGACCGCTATGCGGATTATCAGAACTACTACGACAAAAAGAACCCTCTCACCTCCAAAAACAAATTAAGCCCACTCATTACCTGAGCCGCTCGCGCGGCGACGTCATGGAGACGACTTTCAGTAACAGTAGGCCTGCGCACAAGTAAACACATCCATTCTTGAATTGCAACTTTTTTCAAATAATATTATTTTCTTACCAGCACAATGAGCAACGTTAGCGGAACCATCAAATCCATTCAGGACATCATGCGCAAGGATGTCGGCGTCGACGGCGACGCCCAGCGCATCAGCCAGCTCGTCTGGATGTTCTTCCTTAAAATCTACGACGACCGCGAGGCCGAGATCGAACTCTTAGAAGATGACTATACTTCACCTCTGCCCGAGCAGCTACGCTGGCGCAATTGGGCTGCCGATTCCGAAGGCATTACTGGTGATGCGCTCAACGACTTCGTCAACGTCCAGCTTTTTCCCACCCTGAAGGACAAACTCGTGCTCGAAGGACCGCACGGCAAGCGAGCTCAGGTCATCCGCAATGTCTTCGAGGATGCCTACAACTACATGAAGTCTGGCACCTTGATGCGTCAGGTCATCAACAAAATCAGCGAAATCAATTTCAACAACACCGAAGACCGCCACACCTTCGGTAGCATCTACGAGCAAATCCTTAAGGACCTGCAAAGCGCTGGCAATGCGGGCGAGTTCTACACTCCGCGAGCCGTCACTCAGTTTATCATCAATCGCGTTGACCCCCAGCTCGCTGAAATTGTGCTCGATCCTGCTTGTGGCACGGGTGGCTTCCTGGCCTGCACCCTTGATCACAAGCGGAAAAAGTATGTCAAATCCGCCAAGGACGAGGAAATTCTCATTGCCAGCATCCACGGCGTAGAGAAGAAGGCTCTGCCGCACATGCTCTGTACCACGAACATGATCCTGCATGGCATTGATACACCCACCAACATTCGTCACGATAACACTCTCAGCCGCCCGTACACGGGCTATAGCGATAAGGACCGTGTCCACGTCATCGTCACCAATCCACCCTTCGGCGGCACTGAGGAAGATGGCATCGAGAATAATTTTCCTGCCACCTTCCGCACGCGAGAAACTGCCGATCTGTTCATGGCGCTCATCATCAAGCTTTTGAAAAACAATGGCCGCGCCGCCGTGGTTCTGCCCGATGGCTTCCTCTTCGGCGAGGGTATGAAGACCCGCCTGAAGCAGGATCTTCTGGAGAAATGCCACCTGCACACCATCGTCCGTCTGCCCAATGGCGTCTTCGCTCCCTACACCGGCATCAAGACCAACATCCTTTTCTTTACCAAGAAGCCCGAAAGTGAACAACCTGCCACCAAGCAAGTCTGGTTCTACGAGCACCCCTACCCGGAAGGCGTGGTCAGCTACAACAAGACCAAGCCCATGCGCTTCGAGGAATTCCAGACCGAGATCGACTGGTGGGGCTCTGAGGCCGACGGCTTCAAAACCCGCAAGGAAACCGAACAGGCATGGAAAGTCAGCATCGAGGACATCGCCTCCCGCAATTACAACCTCGACATCAGCAACCCCCACGTTGGCGAAACCATTAACCACGACCCCGAGGAATTGCTCGCCTCCTACAGCAAGCAACAAGGCGAAATCCAAGATCTGCGCGATCAGTTGAAAACCATTCTAGCCACCGCCCTTGCGGGAAATCAGTGATGAGCAAAGCAGAAACACTTATCACCGCGCACCTCGACACCTGGACTTCGGCGGTCAAAGTCAAGTCCTCCGCCGGACGCGGCGGTGCAAAAAAGCTGGAGTTCTACGGCATCAAGAAACTGCGAGAGCTAATTCTGGAACTGGCCGTTCAAGGATTGCTAGTGCCGCAGGTTGCGGAGGATGAGTCGGCAGACAAGCTACTTAAACGAATTAAAATCCAGAGAGAGCAACTCATTCGCAGCGGTAAAATCAAGAATGCGAAGGTTAGGCCAAACGAAAACTTTTCTTTCCAATTAGAACTACCAAAGAATTGGGAATCAACCTCACTTGGAGACATTGGCGATTGGGGATCTGGCTCCACTCCAAAACGAGACAATCCGACATACTACCAAGGAAGTATCACATGGCTGAAGTCTGGCGAACTTAACGACTGCGAGACTGTAAGTGATTCTTCCGAGAACATCTCCGAGGAAGCTTTCAAAGTCGGCTCATTTAGGGAGAACAAAATCGGAGATGTCTTAATCGCGATGTATGGAGCAACGATCGGCAAGGCCGCGATTCTGGCTAAACCGGCAGTAACCAACCAAGCTGTATGTGGTTGCACCCCTTTCGAAGGAATCTTCAATAGATTCCTCTTCATCTACTTGATGTCGAAGAGGGCTGCGTTCCACGCTGCCAGTGAAGGAGGAGCTCAACCAAATATTTCCAAAATAAAATTACTCGGTTTCCCTTTTCCTCTACCACCCCTCGCAGAGCAACACCGGATCGTGGCGAAAGTGGATGAGCTGATGGCGTTGTGCGATCAGCTGGAGCAGCAGCAAGAGGACAGCGTGCGCACGCACGCCTCCTTGGTGGAAACGCTCCTCGGTGCCTTGACGGCCGCGAGCGAACGCGGAGCCTTTGCCGAAGCCTGGCAGCGCATCGCCTCCCACTTCGACACCCTCTTCACCACCGAATCCAGCATCGAACAACTCAAACAAACCATCCTCCAACTCGCCGTCATGGGCAAACTCGTCGATGAAGGGAGCACTTGGAATGAATCAGCTCTTGAGGATGTTGCGGCCGAAATTGTTGATTGCCCTCACTCCACGCCAAAATGGACTGATGAGGGGGAGATCTGCGTCAGGACAAACCAGTTTAAGGCGGGCTGCTTAGATCTGTCAGATTCGCGATTCGTGAGTGAAGAAACCTACAAGGAGAGAATTCAGAGACTCACGCCAAAATCTGGAGATATTCTTTACAGCCGAGAGGGAGGCATCTTGGGAATCGCATGCAGTGTCCCGCCTGATACAAAATTGTGCCTTGGTCAGCGGATGATGTTGATCAGGGCGGGAGAGAATTTGGCCTCAGAATTCCTTGAGCTAGTTTTGAACTCGCCACTCATAACAGAGATTGCACGACGGAAGACTACGGGGGGGGCAGCACCTCGCGTGAATGTTTCTACCGTGAAGGCCTACCCAATCCCGCTTCCCCCCCTCGCCGAGCAACACCGCATCGTCGCCAAAGTCGATGAGCTGGTCGCCCTGTGCGACCTCCTCAAAGCGCGCCTGCAAAGCGCCCAAGCCACCAAAGTTCATATTGCTGACACCCTAGTTGAAGCTGCGATCCGATAAACATTTTGAGATGATAGGTTATTGAATGGGGTCGGTTCTTGGAAACGAGTATTTTGCCAACGCTGCTCTATTTTGAAGCGTCGCGTTGCGACGCGTGATGTGGTTTTTGTGGGGAGCGTCCCACGATTGAAATCGTGGGCTCGGGGTTGTGTCGTCGCGTTGCGACGGGGGAGGTGTTTTTTGTGGGGAGCGTCCCACGATTGAAATCGTGGGCTCAGGGTTGAGTCGTCGCGTGGCGACGCATGAAATGTTTATTGTGGGGAGCGTCCCACGATTGAAATCGTGGGCTCGGGGTTGAGTCGTCGCGTTGCGACGGGGGAGGTTGTTCTCTTTACCTGTGCTCTGTGTCTTTTGTGATAGTTCCCGCTGATTGCCGCAAGATCTCGCTCACGACCAAGGGCTCTGCGACGTTTGTGGACAAAAAGGGCTTGCGTAGTTCCTTTGGAGGGCTTAATCATTTTCGCCGATGACGACTGACTCTGAGCTCCCTACCTCCCTCGGGGCGATGTATTCCAATTACTTTCTCGATTACGCAAGTTACGTAATTCTGGAGCGTGCCGTGCCT
>CANHKJ010000019.1 GCA_947460915.1 Verrucomicrobiia bacterium | reverse complement strand
TCCAGTACCTGATTTGGTGATTCCTAAGGGACCTGAAATTTTGCCACTTCCAGAAACCGTGTAGTCGAGAGAGTCATTGATAAACAGCACCGATGCGGGCGCAACGTCTGCGGCTAGAGTTACAGTTCCAGTGGTTGCTGTGTCGTCAAAGGTGATGACGTCATCATTGAAGAATTTGGATGCTGATGAGCTGCTTTCCAGTTTCCAGTTCGCAGTCGTGTTGATGTCCCAAGCTGAGCTAGCGGTACCTGTCCATAAAATACTATCGGCACCAGTGACAACCAACTTAACTTCCTTAGCACCTGCATCGTGAACCAAGTTTGCGCTGTAATGCGGATTGGGAAGAGCCGCAGCTGTGAGCCCTGCAAAACCAATGCCGCCCAATGTATCATACTTGATGACGGTGAACTCATCACCAATCAACAAAGGTCCGGCGGGAGACAATGA
This sequence comes from Verrucomicrobiia bacterium, assembly GCA_947460915.1. Lineage (GTDB taxonomy): Bacteria > Verrucomicrobiota > Verrucomicrobiia > Verrucomicrobiales > Akkermansiaceae > UBA956. Next base: position 20,653 of record CANHKJ010000019.1, on the reverse strand, counting down.
TACCTGTGACGCTGAAACAACATTCAAATCCAATACATCGAGAGAGTCGCTCATCGCACCACCGACACGGAAGTTAAATGTTGTCCCATCGGCATCCAGATCATTGATAACGCTCGGCCCAGGGTTACTTGCGGATCCTGTTCCGATAATGGTTCCAGCATTGGCAAACAACTTGCTAGCAAGTGCCGATCCTGCATGAAAACGACCAGCGTTGATGGTCGTATCGCCGGTGTAATTACTTCCGCTCGGGTTTATGCCCAGAGACAATGTCCCTGATCCATTTTTGATGATCCCACCTAAGCCGATTGCTCCATTTGAGAGAATGATCGTCCGCGGAGTTGTGCTGTCCACAGAATCCAATGTATCAAAAGTAACGGAGCTTGTTAGATTGATTGCCTTAGTCGATATCCAGTTTGCACTTGCACCAATTGTAGCATTTCCCGCATTGATGGACTTGTTTGCTTGGTTGTTGATTCCACCAACGCCAATGTTCAATCGGCCTCCAGTAAGATTGTAGGATGCTGCATTTCCTCTACCATTGTTGAGATTGATGCCGCGTAAATTTGCTGTGCCACCCGATTGATTTAATTCTACGTTAGAGCGGTCCCAGCCCAAGCTTAGGCGCGCATTGGGAGCATTTAAGGTGCCACCCGAAATATTGTAAACCGATGAAGAACCATAACCCCAGTGGCCCAGTAAAAACGATGCTCCTGTTCCATTGCTATCATTCGATCCATTTACATTCAATGTTCCCCCCGTGTGACTTACCGTATCATTCACATAATACAAATCTGCCATGATGAAGCGATCTGCTGTAATGTTAGCTCCAGTTTGAATAATCAGGTTTTGTGTGCCGCCTGTGTTGTTCCAGCTAAAACGAAGATCACCAGATACAGTCATTGGACCAGCTATAGTGAGCGTGCCAGCATGTACATTCAGATTTCCCGTTACAGTCGTAATTCCTGACAGGGCTACGGTGCCTCCTTGATTTTTGTTCAATCCTGTGCCAGAAACATTTGCTGCAATAACTCCGTTGCCGGCACCAGATAAAACGACTGGTCCTGCTCCAAAATTGAGGCTGCCCGAACCCGCAATCGTGGGTGTACCCTCCTCAAAAACCAAACCCGAAACGTTAATTGTTCCAGTTGTGTTAACAGTATAGGCATCTACAGCGTCAGTGCCTGAAGCGAAAACTGCGGTATCCCCATCAACCCATGCTCCGGGTGCTGTGACGTCACCCTCTGCCGTAGTATTCCAAAATTCGTCCGTGCCCCAGATGCCAGCTGGCGCAGCGCCGGCGCCAGTTATATCGCCATTAGCATCCCAATAAACACTTGCTGCTTTAGCCTGAGATACGAGGCAAACGGCAAAAGCCATTTGCAATTTTATTACCGCTTTGTTACCGCGGAACCAAGAAGACATCAATTTTGGGTTTTTACGTTTCATAATATGCTTTGTTTTCTGCTACAGAAAAACAATTAGCATGCCAAATCATGGGACAGCAAGAAAAAATTGGATTAATTTCGCCTAATCTATGTATAGATTCCCTAGAACCTAGAAATTGACTTTAGTCGCAGCCGAGGCATAAGTAATTACTAGCAAACGACAAAAACTCCATTTTTCATCAAAGCAAATTCTCGATCAAACGCTCGCGATCGACGCGGATGCACCAGTTTTCGATATTTTGAATCTGGCCCGAAGCTTCATCGTAGGTGCGATGCACACGACATTGCACCACGGTCTCTGCATGCTGAATCATCGTCGGCAAGCGGTCTTCTGGGAATGCCATGATCAGTTGCAGGCCGAAATTCCGTGCCAAGGCGAGACAGTCATCGATGCGATCGCCCGATAATTTCGAGAAGGCCTCGTCCATGATGACGATGCCGAGATTGCAGTTGTGATGCTTGCGTCCGAGGTCATAGACGCGTTGAAATGCCGCAAGCATCGCCACGAAAAACGGCGCTTGGTTTTCACCGCCGGATTGCTTTTTGGCGTTCTTGTTGAGCGAAATCGCGGCGGCATCGGTCTTGCCCGCAGGGATCGCCTGGATGTCCCATTGGTGGTAGTAGCGATAATCTAACGCTTTTTGATGGCGCGGATCTTCGGCATTTTCGATGGCTGTCATCAGTGCTTCCTTCGCGCGCTCGATGTCTTCTTTACCGCTTGCGGCAAAAAGTTCCAGCCCCGCACTCAGACCTTTTTCGACCAATGTCCAGATCGCACTGTGCGCGCGATCCATGCGCATTGAGAGCTGATACTTCCAGCCACCAATGTTGTGGTCCATCGCCCGATTCAGCTCGCGTTTGGTGCGCTCGGCTTCCTCCAGTTTTTCCTTCAACACATCGAGTACTTGATGCTGCAAGCGCTCTTCCCACTCGCGGCGCGCATCCTCCGCAGCCGACGTGTAGCGTTCTAACTCATGCGTTTCCAGCTCGGTGCAACGGGCTTGGTACGCCGCATTTCCATCGTCGTTGACGTCAAAACTATCGGTAAGCTCGCGATGGGCCTCGACCAGCGCCCGGCGTTCCATATCACGCTCACGGCGTGCTTTGTCAGCATCAGCGACGCAACTGTGAATGATCGCAGAAGCGCCTTCGATGCGCTGCGGCCAGCGTACATATTGCTTCATCGCCTGCTCAATGCGCTCTTGAATCTCAGCATCGCGGATTTGCGGCGTGCTCTCTCGCGATAGTGTTTTCTGCAAGCGCGCCTCATTTTCTTCTTCCTCCAAACTCAGGATCGCATCGATCAATTCGCGTTCTTTTTGCGAAAAATCTTGGATCACGCTCATCAACTTACCCTTGCGCTCATTTAAGCCAAGCAGCGTTTTGTGAAGCTGATTCATCTGCGCAACGGCCGCCTCGCGTTCAGGTGTCGCGAGCAATTTGATCGTCTCATCGAGTTGCAACAATTGCTTGCGCAAATCAGGCAAACGATGCAAGCGCGAGGTGCCAGATGGACGTTCTCCTTGCGAAAGGCTCCATTCATTTCCCCGATGCAGAAAATTTCTCCATTGATCCCGCCGATGTTTAATCGAGCCGAGTTCTTGCTGCGTTTGCTCCAATTCGGCGAGTCGCAGATCGCGCAAACGCCGCATGCCTTCCTCGCCAATGCTGAGTTCGCGCGATGGGGTGATCAATCGGCGATGCGGCGGATCTTTGAGCCAGCCATCTTGCGAAAAACCACGCGGATGTTTTTCTAAGGCCTGGACATTGGCCACACAAACCATATCACCAAAGGCATGCTGCAAGTATTGCTGCGCAAGCGGATGCTTGGTTTCAAACAATGCCGCCACGGTGCCGGCTTTGACGGAACTACTCGCATCGGCAATTTCTTTGGGATTCACCAGCCATTCATCGGGCAGGCGTTGTTGCCGTGCTTGCTCCCATGCGGAGGCAAAATCATCTACTAAAATCGCATGACGCTTGTCGTCTAACAGATTTTCCAACAATGGCCACCATGCCTCGGCTTCTTCCTTGACCTCAATCACCCGCGCCAATGCCTCCGCTCGCTGACCTCGCGATTTGAGGTGATCGAGCAAAGGCGATGACATCGTGCTGCCCTTGCGTTGAAGCTCCTCGATGTCACGATTCAAGCGCGATTGCTTGCTCTCCAGTTCGCGCAGTTTTTCCTCTAAGGGCCGTAGCTCGTCGTGTGCCTGTGATTTGAGCATTTCAAACACCGCGGGCATGCGCTCCACGGCATCCAAGCCCGCCGCCTCATCGGCGCCTTGCATCGCTTTGAGACGCGTTTCGGCGATGGCTGGGATTTCTAACGAAATTTCTTCCGCGTGGCGCAGCCATTGTTTCCAGTGCGTGGTCTTGGTATAGAGGAATTCTTTGGCGGACTTGGCAGCATCGCGCAATTGATCGACCTCTTTGCTGAGCTCGGCATGCTTGTGACGGTTCTCATTGAGCATCGCCACTTGACTATCCTTGCCCGCGACCAAACAAACGGCCTGATACTGCTGATCGGTTTCAGAAATTTCCTGCATCACGGAATCATGTGCGGAAAGATCTTCGGCATTTTGGATGCGCAGTGATTCCAAGCGATCCTTGCGTTGTTGCAGTGCTTCCTCTTTTTCGAGATGAATCAAAGCATCGCGCAGGTGGCGATAGATTTTCTCTTCGGTAGCGGCACGATCATAGCGCGTATGCTGATCGCAAATGCGCTTTAATCGCTCATACTGATCCTGCATTTTTCCGAGCCGATCCTGCGCGCGACGATGAGCATCCACGCTCATGCGCACGGCTTTGACATCAGGCAATCCCGGCTCTAACAAATAATCACGGATGAAACGTTCGAACGATTCGACAGGCTGGAATGCCATCGAGTTCGGTAGCGTTTTGTTCATCTGAATGCGATCAAATCCCAGGTGCACGCGGCTGGCCATTTCATCGAGGTAAGAGGCTTGGCGATCAAACAACTCACCACCGAGGTCGCGTTTGACGTGCACGCGAAATTCATTTTCGGGCATGAACTCCGATTTGCCATCGAGCGTTTTGATGAAAAAATGTTCGGTCTCCATGCGTTGCGGCAAGGTGAACCACAGCGTGCGCGGCTTCGCTGTCGGGCTTTCATATTCGATGCGAGCTCCCCATGTTTCGCGACGGATTTCGCCCTGCGCATCGGCAGGCCAGGCAAATTCCAGAGCAGCAAAGGTGACGCTGGATTGACGGAGATAGCGCTCCTGACCATCGGCCGATTGCGTATTGGTATCGCAAAGGCAGTATCCGCGTAAGGAGCGTCCACTACCCGCACCAGCAGCCGCTTTGTTAAATCGGCTGAGATTTTCGCCGAGCATCACAAACTGGATCAAATCTAACAAAACGCTCTTGCCCGAGCCATTTGCGCCGGTGATGAGCGTGAGGCCGGAGAGGTCGATCATTTTCTGATAGCCATACCAATTGATCGCAATGATGCGGCTGATGTGAACGCGTTTCATGAGTCTTGGGAAGAGGTCGGTGCTTGGTAGAGTGCGAGGCGGTCGAGGTAGGCTTCGAGCGAATCAAAAGGAATCACGCGTGGAAGACTGGGTAGGATCTCGATCATCATTTCGCCGAGTTGCGTCGCGCCATCGGGCTTGCTGGTGCGCACCAATCGATGACGCTTGAATTTACCCAGCATCGCTTCGAGATGAGTTTTTTCGGGAGGATCAATTTTGTCAAAGGTATTGCGGAATTTTTGCCAAACTTCATCCACCGGCAAAATCACCGTCTGGCGTGCATGATTGCTGCGCTCGTCATCCCAGGCGCGCCATAACACTAACAGCAACAATGTTTCATCCTTGCTGAACTGCGCCAACAACGCACAATCTTCACTTCGAGGTTGCGCTTGCAGCAGACAAAAATCATCATCGATGATCAAACTCATACCCAGCACCGAGAGATAATCCTCCAGATGCTTTTGGTAATGATCGCGCACTAACAGAAATTGATCGCGGCCCGATGCGGTATCGCCAAGGATCACTCCACGACCTAACAAATCCGCAAGCACCTCACGCAACGTGGCGCGATCTTCCTCAGGAACCTCCGACCAAAACGACGGCCAATTTTTATGGGATTCAGACATGATGGGGAAATGCGTTATTTCTTACGGGTAATGGTGAAACGATCGAGCATCCAGCCGGAATGTGGATCGCGGGGGATGGCTTCGGGTTCAAGCCCGAGCGGGCGACTTGGGCTATCGACTTGCCAGGTGATGCTTTTGCCGCTGATACCCACCGCTGTTTCAAAGGCTGCGATGGCTAACAGATCGAGCAATTCATCGTCATCACTGGCACGAAAGGCATCGGTGCTGAGTTCGCCTTTGGCTGCGGGCAACAATTGCTGCAACAAGCGTGCGGCACGTTGTGGCGTGAGGGCCAGTCGTTGGCGTTCGCGCAGGCCTGCCATGGTGTCCTCGACGTTTTCCTCGCGATTGATACCTTGGGAATCGAAGCTCAAGTCGGCACTGCCCTTGACTTTGCGGACGCGTGCAAGTGAATCAGTGCCGTAGTAGCATTTCATCTCGGAGACCAGCGGCGAAAAATCACCAGCCTGATCACGCAGATGCGAGGTTTTCTGTTGCTCGTGCAATTGATTGATCACATCGCAGTATTTTTTGATTACCTCGGGCTTACGACCTCGCAACTCGGTTTGATAACGATAGCGTTGCAGGGAGAGGTGGTTGAACGAAGCCATGCGGGCATCGATGCTCTCGGCGATCAAGCGAATGCTCGCGAGCTTACGCTCGACATTGCGCAGCATTTTTTCACTGTGATGATAGGCCTCGCTCGGATCGTAACTGTAGTGCAATTGAAGATCCTGAGCAAGTTGCTCACGGACCAGCGGATTATCGCGGTGGTCCGCCATTTGCAACCGCAGCGCTTGGAGTCGAGGTAGCAGTCCGCCGCGACGCAGCGAGTCATAGCAAATCATGTGCTGGCCCACGCCAAATTCGACATACAGCAGGCGCAAGGTTTCCGCCGGCGTGTCGCTGAGACGTTGCTTACGGTCAAAGATCGCGATGAGTTTTTCCACGCCATGCAGTTGCACGATTGCATGTTCCAAGCGCGCGGTGACATCGCTTAAAACGGAACGAATCTGCCCCTCCTGCCCTGCTTCTAGCAAAAATACATTGGTGTTTTCGAGCGTATGGCAGACGCCCTTCAGCGTGTCCGCGAAAGTTTTTAGCTCGGCAATTTCATCCTCCGCGAGCTCGCGCAACATCCGCAACAAGGGCCGCAGACCCGGTGAAATCAGGGCAAAACGCTCGTGTAAGCCGAGTTGCTGATCTTCCATCCAACGTGCATCGCAGAGACGATTGAACAACTGACCCGCACGCTGCCGCGCATCGCGCATGTTCGCCCCCTCATCGTCATCGAGCGTGATGTCGGGATGCGCCGAAATCACCTCGCGGATGATCGCGATCGCATCCGCATGCGGCAATCGCCCCGCTTCTCCCGCCTCCTCCGCCAAACGCTCGGCGCAATCGACGTAGATCGCCGAAGACGGACGTGACAGCGGCCGGAAAAACTCCTGCGACACATTCGCCAGCAATTTTCGACTCAAGGAAGCTTCGCTCATGCTACGGGCGACCACGTTGCGCGGCTGTGGGAAAAAATGCAACCTCTAGTTTTTCTATCGATTTTCTTTGACATACAAGCAACTAGGGGTTGCGCATGGCTCCGATTTCCCCTATTGCGGCATCTTTCCACCACGAAATCTTCCAATTATGAGCAAAAGCGACTTCGGACTTATCGGACTGGCCGTCATGGGCCAAAATCTCGTTCTCAATGTAGAATCGCGCGGCTTTCAGGTCAGCGTTTTCAACCGCACCACCGCCACGACCGATGAATTCATCGCGGCTCATCCCGACAAAAAACTCGTCGGTGCCCACACGCTCGAAGATTTCGTGCAATCTCTCGCCACCCCGCGCAAGATCCAGATCATGGTGAAATCCAGCGCCGTCGCCGATACCGATCGCGATGCCGTTGATGCCGTGATTGAACAACTCATCCCACTTCTCGATCAAGGCGACATCATCATCGATGGTGGCAATTCCTACTACAAAGCTACCGAGCGTCGCGACGCTTACCTCGCCGAAAAAGGCCTGCGTTTCATCGGTGCCGGCGTTTCTGGTGGCGAAGAAGGTGCCCGCAAAGGACCTGCCATCATGCCCGGCGGTCCCACTTCCACCTGGGAGGTCATGAAGCCGATTTTTGAATCGATCGCTGCCACGGCCGAAGGCGAACCTTGCGTGACACACATCGGCACCGGTGGTGCTGGCCACTACGTCAAAATGATCCACAACGGCATCGAGTATGGCGACATGCAGCTGATTTGCGAAGCCTACAACATCTTCAAACACGCCGGCTTCACCCCAGCAGAACTGGGACAAATTTTCACCGATTGGAACAACGGCGACCTCGAGAGCTACCTGATCCAAATCACCGCCGAGATTTTCAAACAAAACGATCCCGAGACTGGCAAGGCCCTCGTTGACCTGATCCTCGATACCGCAGGCCAAAAAGGCACCGGCAAATGGACCATCCTCAACGCCGTCGAAAACACCGTCGTGATCTCGACCATCAACGCCGCTGTCGAAGCCCGCATCCTTTCCTCGATGAAAGACAAACGCGTCGCCGCCAGTGCCGAGCTGCAAGGCCCCACCGCCAGCATCACCGGAGAAAAAGCTGCACTCGTCAAAAAAGTACACGATGCCCTGTTCGCCTCGAAAATCATTTCCTACGCCCAAGGCCTCGACCTCATCAAAACCATGGGTGCCGAGAAAAACTGGGGTCTCGACCTCGGAAAAATCGCTGCCATCTGGCGCGGTGGTTGCATCATCCGTGCTCGTTTCCTCAACGACATCACCGATGCCTATCGCAGCAATCCTGAGCTCAGCAACCTGATGCTCGCGCCCTTCTTCACCAAGCTCCTCAACGAGTTCCAACAAAACTGGCGCGAAGTGGTATCCCTCGCCACCCTCAACGGCATCCCCGTTCCTGCCTTCAGCGCTTCGCTTGGTTACTACGACAGCTACCGCGCTGCCGTGCTTCCAGCCAACCTGCTGCAAGCCCAACGCGACTTCTTCGGAGCGCACACCTACGAGCGCACCGACAAGCCACGTGGCCAATTCTTCCACACCAACTGGCCCGACGTGATCGGCTAAGAAAAAGAGCGGCTGCCTCCTATCTGGCATCCCTTCCACAAAAACCTCGCCATGTCCCACCACGGGCCGGCGAGGTTTTTTCTTGATAGGCTCGAAAAAATCCCCACTCCTTGGACTGCGGAAGCCCCACTGTGGCGGCGGCATCTTGCCGCCAAGCCTAACAGAACTGATGGATCGGCATGATGGCAAGATGAGCCTGTCAAATTTTACGACAAATGCCTATTCTCCTTCTCTGAAATTCTGAAAAAAACTGTTTTCACAACCTAATGGCACGAAATTGTTCACAGAATTTTAGAATTTGCAGAATTGATGTCTCAAGCGCACCAACGGTGCATCGCCATACCAGCCCAGTCCAACGGGCTGGGTAAACGCCACCTCCTATAAAAAAACTCGCGCCCCATTCATGGGGATAGCGAAAAATGGCAGGTGCAAGGTAGGAACATCGTGCGCATATCAGAATTCCCCACTGGCTTTCAGGCAAAACGTGAAAAACAACCGATATCACAATCGCGTGAGGTGAAGCCTTTTCCGCGACGAACGGAAGAAGAAAAAATGTTTGCGATATCAACAAAAATCGTATCTACTAGTTGCGTTAATTCCACTTGATATTGCACGGTGAAATCCTACTAAAAAATACTGTTAGGCTAAAATGAAGAAGCTGATCATCGTTCTAGCATCGCTGGTAGTTTGTAGCATTTTTGTGCTCTCAAATTTGTTTCTTTTCGCTCCACGATTCGATTCGGAAGAGATCGCGGGATTCAAATACCCAGAAGGCTCAGAGCTTGTGTTTAGGAGGCGGGACTCACCATACAAAATCTACAAGTGGCATATTCCCAAGGAGAATTTCCCGTCCATTCGTGGCCCTCAAGGTGTAAGTAAGTCTTCTTTTAGCCAGTTTAAGTGGACCAGGCGAGAATACTTTGAATTTAGTGACGGAGTAGACAGACTTTTGAAGGAAGGCGATATACCACTGGATAGCGAATCCATACACTACACGACTCCTCATCATGGAGTTGAGCTAATCCGAAGTCAGTCTGAATCCACCATCACAATTATAAGCATCTACAATAACTAGTCGATTCCGATTAACCCTGCAGCAGAGCAAGCCGGCACATCCAACGGCGGGTAACGTCTATATTTGCATTCGGGCTTTCATTCCCGCTGTGGATGAGCTAGGCGTTTGCTAAAATACCATATGCGATTTTTGATTTTATTGATATTTGCTTCATTACTCTCATGCAAAGGTTCTCGATCGGTACATTCTACAAATGAAACGCCAGCCCCAGAAAACGCGATGAAACATCAATATCCCGATGTGATGGATTTGAAAAAGGTCGGAACTTACCCAGCGTTGGCTGGGTCAGGAGGCGGATACGTTTGGGATGAGGTTCTTGAATATCGTGTCTGGTGCCATCCAGAGAACGGAGCTGTTGATGAATTTGAAGGCGAGGACTACTACTATAGTTTTGAGACCTGTGCCGATGCCGAGGAGTTTGCCCATGCCACGGATGGTGCCGAAAGCCCGTTGGCATTGATTCTCCAGCGCGAGTACATTGACGAGGCCGAGCCAGGAGAGTATCGCCACGTCAAGGAGGAGCGAATCACGGAATGGCCCGTTGAGTTTCTCCAACGCCCTCGAAGAACCCCTACGACCATTCCGAATTTCTTAGCCCCCGATGCTCCTGCTAACCGACTCGAGATTCTGAGAGGTAGTGCGCCTCCTTGAATGATATAACTTTAACGCATCATGGTCTGGTGAGGCATAAGCTGGTGGGTGGATGGGAAAGTCAGGGTGAACTGAGTGGAGTTAATCGGAAAGCGGCAGCAGGCTTCCGTAGTCCATATTGCATCACGTGATCGTCGATTTTTCCTCTATCCATGGAGCGCTCGATCCGCTAGAATTTTCGTGTGAGGATTTTGGATTCTAATGTGATGGTGCTTGCTTCTGCTGGTTCGGGGAAAACCTACCAGTTAGGCAATCGCATCATTGGGTTCATTGCCATGGGCATCGATCCTGCGACGATTGTGGCTCTCACTTTTACGCGTAAGGCGGCAGGGGAGTTCACCGATGCGGTGCTTTCGAAAATTGCGGCTGCGGGTCTCGATGAAGCCAAGGCTGCGGCGATCCGTGCGGATCTCGCGAAGAGTGGTCGTGCGCTGGGTGATGTGGATTTTATCGCGATTCTTGAATCTTTCGTGCGTGCTTTGCCCCACATGACCTTGGGCACGATGGATGGATTTTTCACCAAAATCGTCAAAGCATTCCCTCACGAATTGGGCATTTCCTCAGGCACCTTTCAGTTGATCGAAGGTGCGCAGGCGGATACGATGCAAGAGAATTTGCTGCAAAGCATTTTGCAAAACGAGCTGAGTGAAGAGGAAGCGCAATCATTTTACGAGGCCTTTCGCAAGTCCTTGATGGGGCGCGAAAGTTTCACGATCCGAGCTCGATTGAGCGAATACGCGGCACTGTGGCACAAGGAATGGCGCAGCGGTGCAGATGCACTTGCTTGGGGGCCTGATGCACTGGCGGGTGGGGGATCGGTATCGGAGTGGAATCAGCAACGCCCGTTGTTTTACGAAAAGTTGTTAGGCACAGCTGATTTGATCGTTTTTACTCACGGCAGTCAGAAAAAATCGTGGACCACCCTCTGCGAAAATCTGGGCAATCACAGTACGGGCAGCGGCGTGATCGGTAAGGGCGGAACGCTGTTAGGAAAAATCATCGATTTGTTAGAGCAAGGCGCCAAGGATTCGATCACGGTGAAGCTCTACAAAGATTTTACCATTCCCTTCGAAGTGGTGCAGTTGCTTTCGGATTGCCTGCTTTGTGCTGCCAAAGCGGAAATGGCCAATGCTTGTGAGAGCACGCAAGCGGTGCGTGATGTGATCGCTCTTTACGATGATGTCTGCCAACGACGACTCCGGCAAAAAGGTCTTTTTCGCTTTGATGATGTCAAGGTGTTGATGGGATCATGGTCGCAGCAAGAAGACCAGCGCCTGATGCGTGAGGCATTGGATTTTCGCCTGCACTCCCAATACGGCCACTGGTTGCTCGATGAATTCCAAGATACCAGTCGCACCGATTGGGCTGGGCTTTTTCCTTTGATCGACGAGGCCGCCACTGATGACGAAGGCAGCTTGTTTATTGTGGGTGATAAAAAGCAAGCGATCTATGGCTGGCGCGGAGGCGATGTTCGCTTGTTCGATGAAATCCGCGCGCGCTACCAAGATCGTTTCGCCATCGAGACCATGCCCGAGTCCTATCGCTCGGCATCGGAAGTTCTCGATTTGGTCAATCGCATCTGTGGCAATCAAAGCACTCTCGCGAACATGTATCCCGCGGCCGCGGCGCGCTGGGAATGGCAAGAGCATACTGCGGCGCGCGCGGATTTGCGTGGCCATGCCCGCGTCGAGACGGTCGATTGTGAGGAGGATGCCGATGCGCGGATGGCTCGCATGGTTAGCATCATGCGCGAGATCGGGATTGGAGATAAGGCGTTAAGTTGTGGTGTGCTCGTTCGCACGAATCAGGAAATGTTAGAGATTGCCGATTACCTGCGCGAGCAAGGTTTTCGGGTGATCGAAGATGGCACTCGCGAGCCCGCTCAGGACAATCCACTGGGAGTGGCGCTTCACCAACTTCTGCGCTGGCTCGCTGATCCAGCCGATTCCTTTGCTGCTGAGACGCTGGCGATGTCGCCGATTTGGGCGCAGCTCCTCGCTGCAAATGCCGATGATCCCTGGTCCCACGCGCACCGCATCGCTCATGAGGCAGGCTTCGCTGGTCTGGCAGAATTTCTTTTTGCGAGCCACTGGCAAAATCTTTCTGCCTTTGGAAAAAATCGCGTGCTCGATCTGATTCAAGCTCTGCGAGGCATCGATCAAAGCGCTGCAGCGTCGGCGAAAAGCGCTGCCGATTGCTTGGAAAAATTTAGTGTTAGCCAAAGCCCAGGCTCGGCACACATCCAAGTGATGACCATTCACAAAGCGAAAGGCTTGGGTTTTGATGTGGTATTCTTGCCGCTCATTTCCCGTTCGAGCATCCCTGATGCAGGAAATTTCGACATCGCACGTGCCGAGCATTGGATCTGCAAAACGCCACCACAGTGGGTCCGCCAACTCCTGCCGCCTTTGCAACGAGCAGAAGAAGAATGGACCGCTCAGCAACAATATGAAGCCATGTGCCTGCTCTACGTAGCACTCACTCGCGCCAAACGTGGCCTCTATGTGCTACTGGATCGCAAACCCATCAAAGACGATAACAATTCTTTCGCCGCCTGGATCACCGACTCTTGCCCGGGTGAAGGTGAGCTCATCTTTGAATCTGGCAGCCTGGATTGCTATGCATCGATTGCCGATCGTGAAGAAATCATGGTCACTCCACGACCGTTGCTTGGTCCTGCGATTCTGCGCCAACGTGCCCATACCGCATCACACCGTGCTGCTGCATCGAGTAGTTCGCAACAAGCGCTCGACTACGGAATCGCAACGCATGCCCTGTTCGAAAAAATTTCCTGGCTGGACGACGACGCACCAGATCCCACAAGTCTTCCGCCCGCATTGAAAAAAGCTCTGCAGCAAACTGATGTCGTTTCCTTGCTTTCGAGACAACAACGCAATATCGAGCTGCTGCGCGAGATTCCGATCGAAGGACGTGTCAATGGTCAATGGCTTCGCGGAGTCATCGATCGTCTCCATCTTCATCGCGATGCCGCAGGCCTACTCCAACGCATCGACATCATCGATTACAAAACCGATCAAGATGACGCACCCGCTGCACTACGCACTCGTCATGCAGCTCAATTTCATGCCTATCGCACCCTCTGTGCCAAGGCCTTCGGTATTTCTAGCAAATCCATCCACTGCTATCTTATCGCCACTCATCGCGGTGCAGTGATCGAGATGGCGGAGTAAATCAACTCTTCATCAAACAGCATCGGCTGATGAGAAATCTTCGGCGCGTGTGCGATAGCTTTCCACGGCGCGGCTCCACGCAGAATGCATTTGCTCGAAGGGCAGTGACCATACGTTGCGATGCATTTGCAGCATGCCCTGAGCGCTATACATCACCTCTGCCATTTCATTTTTTTGCAGAGAATCAGGTCCGTTGACGAGCCATTTTTCTAACAACTCAGTGGGGATTTCATCGTTATCTGGATCCAACAACGAAACGTGTACGCCGTTGACATACGGATCGACCACAGCAGCCATCGCACCTTCGCGCTGTGGCGCGTGCGCCGTTAATGCGAGATCGACAGCTGCGCTGGAGCCGTCCGCCAAGCGAATCACTTCGGGTGTTAGCGTTTCTTCAGGAGTAGCCAAAATGCGCTGACGTTGCAGTGCCCTTCCATAGCGTGAGCGACTGGTCCACACCGAGACGTGTGCCGAAAACACCAAGCCTACCAGAATCGGCGACATCCATAGGAAAAAGGATTTGCCAATGTACCATGCGAGCGCTGACCAAGCGATGCCTAACACAATCGCGGGTCCATGATAGCGGATCGCCTCACTCCACGTGGTGCCATCGGTCTCGCGAGTCTGGTTGCCCCAATTTACCGAGCGTCCTAACACCATGCCCAGCACCATCAGCGTGTGCGATACCATGATCGATGGAGCCAATAGGGCCGACAAGAGTGCCTCTAAAAATACTCCAATGGAGAGAGAGAAAATTGAGCCGAAGCCGCGTCGCACCCGTGGTTGAAACAACATGCCGAGATAGGCTAACACCTTGGGCGCAAATAGCAAAATTAAGACAAATCCCGCCAGATACCAGGCTTGCTCGGCACCATTCAGTCCGAGGTATTTCCCCACGAATCCATCATACGGCAACTGGCTCAAATCACTGGTGCGGAAATCCCACGCTACCCATGTGCTGATCAACAAAAACAAAAACCACACTGGACTGCCAAGATAGGCCATGATGCCCATGAAAAGGTGAGCGCGACTAGGGAAGGGGAACTTTCTGGCAAACACCAGCCACATGTGCTGCAAATTTCCTTGGCACCAACGGCGGTCGCGTTTCAAGTGATCGATCAATGTGGGCGGCGCTTCTTCGTAGGTGCCTTCGATGTCCCAAGCCAGCCAGACTTCCCAACCAGCCTTCACCATCAAGGCGGCTTCGACGAAATCGTGACTGAGAATTTTTCCGCCAAAAGGCTCTTTCCCCGGCAATGCGGGCAGTTCACAGAACTCCGAAAATGGTTTCACGCGGATCAACGCATTGTGCCCCCAGTAACTGCCTTGCCCGAGTTGCCAAAAATTCAATCCACGAATGAAAAGTGGCCCATACAGACGCATCGCGAACTGCTGCAAGCGTGTGAACACCGAACTGCCGCGAATCAACTTTGGTGGTGTTTGCAAAATTCCCAGGCGCGGATTGACATCCATCACGCGGCACATCGCCACGATGTCGCGACCTTCCATCAGGCTATCAGCATCCAGCACAAGCATGCCCTCGTAGCGTCCGCCCCAGGTCTTGACAAAGTCGCCGATATTTCCCGCCTTACGGTTCTCATTGATACGGCGGCGGCGATAAAAGATCCGTCCGAAGGCATTGAGCTTGCGACTCATGTTCGTCCATGCGACTTCTTCCTCGACCCATAGATTCAACTGAGTCGTATCACTGAGAATAAAAAAATCGAACGAGGCCAATCGCCCCGTCGCCTCAATGGACCGATAGATCGCCTCCACCCGAGCGCAGACTTTCACGATGTCTTCGTTGTAAACAGGCATCACCACCGCGTAGCGATGCGCTAGTGCTGTGTCACCGCCTCGGGTGAATTGGGTGATTTTCACGGAGCGCCACGAGAACAACCAATCCCAGACACCTGCCAGCGCATGGAATGAACCTAAAACGAGTAAGCTATTGAGCAGGGCAAAAATCCCTAACAAAAGAATGTGCGATTTGTGAAAACCCTGGCGATTGAAAAGATCCGCCATCCACAATACAGCGATCAAATTCACCAGCACTACGGTGCCGAAAAAAAACATCCGCCGCAGCTTCGCACGCAAGGGACTGACCAATGTCGGTGCGCACTCAGGTGGTGAAATTTGCGGCATTTCTTGGCCAGGATCCGTCACAGCTTCCGCAGGTTTTCCCTCTTCAATCGGTGCTGTAGGATTCGTCGCTGACCCCGCCACTACGTGGGCGAAGTTCGCCTCCTCTGGACGGTTATCCTCATTCTGATATTCGTTTTCTAACATGTAAGCGGTCCTATTCGATCATCCCTTCCACATCAACCAGACCATCGCAGCGATCGCCGCAATAATCCCCGCGTAGTACAATTTTTTCATCAATGGTCGGCGCTCCATCATGCCGAACCATTGCGCGGCGCCGCTGCCGAGAGCGTTGAGCTCTAGAGGCTGTGGTGTCATGGTCAGTGCTGCGAACTGTGGTCCTGCCGCAAGGTAGGATGAACGCATTTTTTGTACAAATGGTTCAGGCCACGGTGATTGAGTCAAAAAAACCGGCTGCCATTTTCCTGGCATGTCCGCCAGCAAAAGCGCCAAGCGCCCACGCGCTGCAAGTCGATTGTTTTGCAGTTCCACGTCTAACACGTTCGAGGTCCAATCGGCCACAGCTTTTAGCGTCTCTTCCATCGCCAATACCCGCGGTGCCTTTTGCGGTTCATGCGCTTGTCGGTCCGAGGCGCGAAACAAAATCGCCCGCACCATGTCTGCCACCAGCAGACGATTCCGCAATTGCAGAGCGCGCAAGTAGCACTCCACAGAAATGTATGCTTCCTCCCATTCCGCGAGTTCCATTTCACTCAGCGGACGCAAGCTGGTCATGGCTGAATTCGATATACCCATGTTTCTGTTAGGTGATCTTCTCCTTTTTTCAAACTGCAACGCATCTCGGCAGGCCCCACATCTGACAGCTTACCGCCTTCCTTTTTCGGTGAGAGTAGGATTCCGACGCGCCAGCGATCACCCTCCATTTTCTGCACGTTGGCAAATTTCACCTTCATCTTCTCGCCCGCCTCGCCACAAATTTCAATCTGCGGCGTCAATTCTGCGGCATCTTTCACCTCATTCAATTGACCACCAGCAAACTCCACGATCACCGTGCGTTGATCCGGTTCCCACTCATGCACGCCTGTGCGCGTCGCCACTACATGGCCGCCGGCATTCGCAAGATCACCGCGCAAGGTCCAGTGCTGCTTGTAGGAAAATTCATAACGCTGACCCGGTTGCGGCGTCTCATCAGGCACCCACGTCGCTACGATGTTGTCATCCAGCTCGCGCACCGTAGGTATCTCCATCAACATCACCTTGCCCTTGCCCCAATCATTCGTCGGCTCGATCCATACCGAGGGACGCAAATGATACGCCGCTTCGCCATCTTCATAGGCAGAAAATCGACGATCGCGCTGTGCGAGGCCAAATCCCTTCACGTGATCGCCTGCAAAAAAACTAAAGTCCAGCCGCCCCGTATCATTGGTGATCGGGCGCCATACTTTTTCGCCAGATGCCATGTGAATCACCAAACCATCCGAGTCATGCACTTCGGGGCGGAAGTCATCGAAACGACGCTTCGAGTTCTCGCCAAACCAATACATGCTCGAGAGCGGAGCAACCCCAAAACGTTTCACCGCCTTGCGAGGGAAAAGTACTGCCTTCACCGAGACCACCGTATCATCGCCCGGCACAATCGAGAGCTCATATGCCCCTGCCACCGAGGGACTGTCGAGCAATGCAAACAAATGCACCTCCTTCGAGCCCTCTTGTGGCTTGCCTAACCAAAATTCGGAAAAACGTGGAAATTCCTCCGGTCCGCCATCGGCACCCGTATCGATCGCCAAACCTCGCGCCGAGAGACCATATCGGGTTTCCTTCCCCAGAGCACGCCAATAGCTCGCGCCTTGAAACACCGCGAACTCATCGATCGGCCCCTTGCCTGCAAAATCTGTGAGAAACTTAAATCCCGCCCAGCCTGCTTCACCGCGCATTTCCGTGTGATCGCCCACCAGATCGTCATACTCGAAGTAGTCTTGCGAGAAACGAATTTCTTGCTGATGCGTATCCGTGAACTCGTGCAACAGCACCGGCTCACGAAACAAATACCCTGGATGAAAAAACTGCGCCCGGAACGGCAACTTGTCCGCTCCCCATAGCGAGCGCTCAGGCTGGAACCGGATGCCGCGGTATTGATCATAGGTCAATCCCTTCATCCATCCCGGCAAAGCCTCCTTATCTGCGGCTTGATAGTCCTTCGCTGCCAAAGCCTTCGCTTTTTCTTCGATGGAGGCAAAGGTTATTTCTCCGCGCTCCCATGCACCCACGGATAAAGGAAGTGCAAGGGGGAAGAGACAAACAACACTCGCAAGTGCAGAAGATGGATGCGTCATATAGCTGAGAAAAAATTGCCATATTCAGAGCCTAACGTCAAGACCTTGATTTGTCAGTGTCATGTGATCATATCCGCTCCCCAAAAAACAATGAGCCGCTGTTTTTGCAACAGCGGCTCATTACTTTACAAAACACTAACTCACACAAAATTAGTTTACGGCCACAGCAGAAGAACCTGTTTCGCCAGTGCGAATGCGGATCGCTTCTTCCACGTGGGAGATGAAAACTTTTCCGTCACCGATCTTGCCGGTGTTTGCGCTCTTCACAATGGCTTCGGCCACGGAGGCTGCCTGACCATCATCGACAATGATATCAATTTTGACTTTCGGGAGGAAATCGACGGTATACTCGGAACCACGGTAGATCTCCGTGTGACCTTTTTGGCGACCGAAGCCTTTCACCTCAGTTACGGTCATTCCTTGCACTCCTACTTCCGCAAGAGCTTCTTTGACTTCTTCGAGTTTGAACGGCTTGATTATTGCTTCAATTTTTTTCATGATTGTTCAGGTTGTAAATAATTTCTAGCACACCGCGTGCCAAGTAGTAAATTCTTGCAAAAATACGCTGAATGAGTCGTCCGCAGCCTTGATTTGATCGAAGATTCCCTTCATGGCATGATGAGAAAATTTCAATTAGCGAGACCGAGTTCCGACTCCGCCGCTATCCAATCAGCCATCGGGTCATCTGGCAAGCCCTCATTGCGTCTCTCGCACCATTTGAAGAATGCCACTTGCTGGATTTCTGCCATGGACCAGCTAGGAGTGACCGTTTCAGGGCTGCTGGCGAGGGGATTCGGAGTCAGCTTCGGTCGGCTTATCCGAGTGTTTTTTTTGGCTGCGGGCTCCTTTTTGGCTGCATTCTTCGGCTCAGTGGCTTGGGCAACAGGCACCGATTTAGTCGCCGCTTTGCTTGTTCGCGGAGTAACTGGTTTTTTTGCACCAGATCCCGTTGCGGTTTTGCTGGTGTTACCTGTTTTTTGGGTCTTCGATTGTTCTTTCATGATTTCGTTGGTCGTTTCTCGATCAATTTCCAGCAAATTCCGTACCATCACGCATTTTGCTCTTTTTTGCGGAACTGGTGATTGATATTGCTTGATTCTCACGTATGATCTCCGCATGGAAGCGCATTTCGATTGGCAAAAAGCCTCTCCTCCGCATGGGCGAGAGACGTTTCTGCCGCCGCCTGACCGTTTCGGTTGGTGGCTCGTGGTGTCGCTGCTCACCGCGATCATCCTGCACATCATTTTGTTCTTTGCCCTTGGCCACATCAAAATGGGCTTCGGATGGAAGAGCACGGAAGAAGTTTACACAGAGCCCGTGATCGTTCGCCCCGTCGAGGAAGAAGCTCCGCTGCCAGAATCAGTCGTCGAACCAGATGGAGAGCCTCCCAAGCCTGTTGCTGGCAAGCTCGTCGATGAACTCGATGTACTGCCACTCATCGAGGATCCAGAACTCGAAATGAAGCCTGATGTGAGTGAGGCTGCCTATGATATTGATATCAAGTTTGAGTCTCCTGCGCTTTCTGGTGATCCTGCTGGAGATGTCGCGGATCTTGCTGCCGCCGCCGAAATATCCGCTGAAGATTTGGAGACGCTCGGCAAAACCGAGAGCTTCACACCGACCGCTGCTGAGGGACAAATGATCGTCGATCCAGGATCAGATCTCGCGAAAACCGACAATCTTGATAATTTCATGCGCGACCTGATCAAGAAAGGCAATAACGGTATTGCTGAAAATGGTAGGCTCGACGGCACTTCTACCCTCGATGAAATGGCTGGACTACCGCTGAATGTCCTCGTCAACAGCAAAACTCTGTTGCCTGGCGATTTGTTGTTTGAGTTTAACAGCTTCAACTTGCGCGATGGCTCCAAAGTGGGTATCCAAAAAATCGCCTATGTCATGGACATCAATCCTAACCTGCACTGCTGGATCGATGGCCACACTGACCTCATCGGCGGCGATGTTCCCAACTATGAGTTATCTCGACGTCGTGCTGAGTCTGTGAAGGCTCATCTTGTGAACATGGGACTTGATCCTAACAAAATCCATACGCGAGGCATTGGAAAAAACGAGCCCATCGTGCTTAAAGGCAGTCAAGACGAGCAGTCCATCAATCGCCGTGTCGAAATCCGTATGCGCAAGTCACCTCCGCCCCCTAGTCCCATATCCAAACCCAAACCATTGCCCAGTACTCCGCTCAAGGCGATGCCCGCAGTAGACGAGCCCAGCACGGAGCCCGTGCCTCCCAAGGCCATTCTCGTGAAACCGCAGCGCGCCTTGCCCGTGGAAGAAGAGCTTCCACCAGCGCCCTTAGCCCATCCCGTGATGGAGGATCCGTCTGCACCGCGCGCGGCTCCTGTGCCGGAGGAAACGGGGCCTCCCGCAGCTCGCGTTGTCGAAGATGCGCCGCCTTTGCGTGCAGAAGCGGTAGAGGAATGAAAAAACATTTCTCTCTTTGACATTATCGTCAGCCTTTTGTATGGTCGATTCGTTCTCGAAAGAGGATTATCATATAAAGTAAAATATATTACCATGAAACTGACCACCATCGTCGCCGTTATAGCCCTTCCATTCATTGCCGTTTCCTGCAAAGAAACCAAAGATGCAGCCGCTGCTGCTACCGAATCAGCCAAAGAAGCTGCTGC
>CANHKJ010000018.1 GCA_947460915.1 Verrucomicrobiia bacterium | reverse complement strand
GTATTGCCAGACGTCCGGTTGCAACAAGGATGCCACCAATGTCGATTGCCAATTGCTGCGGTAGTCTGCCCAATCGTGCCGTGGATTGTCTTCGATCGGGTCGTTCAAATACCACACCGTGCGACCCGTAGCACGCACCAGATTTTGCATTACTCCGTATTCCAAAAAGGCCGTCTCAAAGGTCCTCTCCTTGCCCACTCCGCGATAATGGTTCGGCGTCCGCGCCGTGCCCGTCCAGACTTGCGCAATGTATCCATCACAACCATCCAGCATCGCGAGGCTCGATTGTGGACTGACGATGCACCAGTGCGCATAGTTGATCAAACTGTGTGTTGGCACATAACAGCGAACCTTTTTCCCCGTGCGTTTGTTGAATGCCTGCACGTGATCGAACACTTGCTGCAAGGCTCTACGATAAAGATAGTACTTCAGACGAGAACTGCGCCACTGACCATCCACACTTTCATGAGGCACCTGCCATGGCTCGCCATAATGCGCTTGCCACTCGCGCTTAAAACCCTTGGAATAACCGGCACGCGCCCAAAATTCTGGCTCCTCCAAATGCACCGCTTCCACCCCGGCATCGAGCCCACGCTGCACGCCGACGCACAGAAATTTGCCATAATTTTCCGCAGGTGACATGTAGTAAACATCACCGCCATGGCTGATCTTATTTCCGTTGCGATCCATCTGCGCATTGTCAACGTGATTGACGCCATCGAATCGGCCGTAGAGATAATCTTGGTATTCCCCCCAAGCAACTCCCGTCATCAGATGCACACGATAGCCACGATCCTTCCAGGTTTTCAGTCGATCCGGCAGACTCTTATCAATGCCATAGACCAAGGCCACGTCCGACCGCAAATTTCCCTGTGGGCTCCAAGGCTTCGATGTTTGAAAGCACGTGCGTTCCTGGTCTTGCGCTGCATCTAACGGAAAAGGTGGCGGCAAAGTTTGTGCACAGGCCAGGCAGCCGAGCAAAACACAGAAGAGTGCGAAGGGTTTCATCGGAGCAAAGCTACAAAGCGCACACCGAAGTGTCGATCAGAGATCTACGGGAAATCTCCCATCGTTGCATCACGAACTTTAACTATACTTTTGCATTGCTGCCGATGGGAAAAAAACCTAATAAATTCATAGCGCAAGCATCTACTACCATGGTCCCCACCGTTTCTCCTATCAAATCAGTCTCTGCCGAAGTTCTCGAAGCCATTTCTGCGATCGGCAATCAGTTCGCTATTCAAGGAGAATTCGTCGAAGGTCACGAAATCGAAAGTGGTCACATCAACACCACCTACATGGCCACCTACGAGGCCGCGGATGGCTCACACCAGCGCTATATTCTTCAGCGCATCAATCAAAATGTTTTCAAAAAACCACTGGCGGTGATGCGCAACGTCGAGTGCGTCACCCGCCACATCAACTGGAAGGTACTACGCGTGAAAAAAGACCTCGGTGGTCAAACACTCAACCTCTACCCCGGTCGCGGTGGTCGCTTTTGGGTCGAAGGACCGAATGGTGGCATCTGGCGCTGCTACAATTACATTGAGGGATGCCAAACCTATGACGTCGTCGAAAACACCCGCCAAGCCTACCAAGCGGCCCGCGCATTTGGCTCGTTTCAAGATTTGGTCAGTGATTTGTCGCCCGATGATCTCGAAGAAACCATTCCCGATTTCCACAACACTCCCAAGCGGTATCAGCGCTTGATGGAGGTCGCCGCCGCCGATTCCAAAGGACGCCTTGAGTCCGTGCGTGCGGAATTTGATTTCATCCAAGCACGCGCTGGCATCACCAGTGTTTTGTTAGACCTACAAGCAGAAGGAAAAATTCCGGTGCGTGTGACCCACAACGACACCAAGATCAACAACGTCATGATCGATGCTGAAACCGATGAAGCGGTGTGCGTCATCGACCTCGATACCGTCATGCCTGGCCTCTCGTTGTATGACTTTGGCGATCTCGTCAGAACTGCGACAAGTCCTGCCGAGGAAGATGAAACCGACCTCAGCAAGGTGCAAATGCGCATGCCCATGTATGAGGCATTAGTTGAAGGCTATCTGGATTCTGCTGGTGATTTCATCAACGACACCGAAGTCGATCACCTCGCGTTTTCAGGCAAGCTCATTACTTTAGAAATTGGCATTCGCTTCCTCACCGATCACCTCGAGGGCGATGTCTATTTCAAAATTCATCGCGAAAATCACAACCTCGATCGCTGCCGCACGCAACTTGCTTTGGTGCAGCGCATCGAGGAACAAGAAGAAGCCATGGTCAAGTTTGCCCGCAAAGTTCGTCGCGGTCGTAAGTGATCATTCTGCGTCGATGGTGAATGGCACGGATACCTTTGGGAAATCTTTTAGCGTGAAGTTCACCATGAATCCGTATTCATCACGTATCCGGTTGTTGCGATGAGTCAGGCCTGCGCTGAGGATCCAGTTGTCGTAATTGCGATGCACGGTGTATTGCTCAAGCTCTAAGGTGCCGTCATCAAATTCCCATTGCTGCAACATGCCCACGCCCCAGTTTTCATTCAAGCGATTGTAGGCTTTGATGTGAACTCGATTGGAATCTAACAAATACGGGTGATTATTCAAATTGCTTTGCGATACCGAGAACTCAAAGTCTGGTGTCGGCATGAAGCGAACACCTGTAGTGAACTCATTGTATCCCGAGCCACTGCTGATGATCGGCACCTGCGTTTGCACTTCCACAGCTAGCCAAGGCAATGGCTGCCATGTAACATCGTTGTAGAGATTGGAGAACTCGCGATCGAGCTCTGGATCGTCGATGTATCCATCCAAATAGGTATCGATGAACAGCCACTCCAGTGAACTGCCATCCCGCTTGGTGGTAAAACGATTGCGCATACCAATACGCACGAGGTTCCAGTTTTCAATGTCATCGATCGCCACAAATCGTCCGACGTTGATGGGCACGGGACGTGTACTAAAGGTGAGTCGATCAATCGCAGGGAAATCCTGCCCAAGATTGCTCGTGGATACATACGACCAATTTGCATAGGGCTGGAGGGTATGACGAATGCCATCGATGCCCCAGGCTCGGGATTGGTAATCGGGATAGTCTTTTTTGAACTTCAGAGAGGCTTCCAAGCCGGTCGAAAAAATCGTGCGATCTTCATTCCCGAAGTCTTCGCCGGCAGAAAAATAACGACTATAGCCCGCACCGACATGCGGTGTGAGATGCAGCAAGTCTCCCATTGTCAACTGCGACGACATTTCCTGATAGGTATGAAAACGCTGAAACTCGGGGTTCACCAATTGGCGATAGAGATTGTCATAACGTGGATCGCTAGGTGACAACGAACGCAAATCGCGCATCAACAGTTGCTCATAACGCCCGAGCTGAGGATAGAGACGAGCAAGTTCAGGATCGCCATCGGGCAAGGTCAACAAGGGATCCAAGATGCGATCGTGGACAGGATCTGACATTTTTTCGGCATAGATGCCAAGCGAAGTGCTGCCTTCGTGCAAAATCGGTGAGTCCCACAAAGGACGACGAATTTGATCATACACGATTTCTGGCGAGCGAGTATCACTACGATAAAAATTGTTCACACGCAAACGAGCTAACGCCGTCAGCACCGAGCCATCATCCTGACGCGTCAGGAAAATCGTATTGTCGGGTTGAGCATCGCTGCGATAAAACTGCGGATCAAAATCTTCAAGAAAGTGATTATCACTGAGTAAATGCAGGTCGTAATTCAACGCATAAGAGGCATCGGGATGACCGTCTTGCCACTCGAGCGGAATGCGATATTGGAACTCCATGCGGTAGCGACTCGGATCCACCGGGCCACGAGGTATACCTGAGCGACCAATGGTCGGATCAGTATCGTGAGTGAGATAAAACTTCATCCACCCATAATTCGAATTTTCCTCGATGCGGGTATCAAACAGATCAAGCCCAAAGCCAGCACCACGACGTGAGCGGAGATCGAGATGCCACTTTGACAACAGCCACGGATTCTCCGATCCGAGCAAGGTATTTTCATCCCCACCTAGCATGAGGCCATAGGTATTAAGCAAAAAGATGCCCCAATTTGTTCGAGCTCCAGGAATAGGCCGATAGCCTAACTCGGCATTGAGTGGCTGACTCAAATACGGCAACCAAAAGACCGGGGTATCGCCGATGTAGACCTTAAGATCCTCAAAAACCATGCGCTCATCGGGGTAAAACGTTGTTTTCCCCGCACGCAGCCAATAGTTTGGATCGTCAACATCGTGCGTGGTGATACCGGCATTGTAACCTGTGAAAACTCGGTTTCCCGCTTCATCTTCGACCATCTCAAAATTGCCAGCTTCGAGGATGATTGGATCGTAACCGATGCTCAAGTTCGCCGTATCCAGCTTCTTGGTCTTCAGGTTGTAGATCACCCGATCACCACGCTGAATCACGGGACCACGGAACACGCTAACATCTCCCAGTAAGGTGTAAGTACCTTCCGTGAGATCAAGTTCTGCGCGATCGGCAAAAACCTCTTCGCCTCGAT
This sequence comes from Verrucomicrobiia bacterium, assembly GCA_947460915.1. Classification (GTDB taxonomy): domain Bacteria; phylum Verrucomicrobiota; class Verrucomicrobiia; order Verrucomicrobiales; family Akkermansiaceae; genus UBA956. Next base: position 16,601 of record CANHKJ010000018.1, on the reverse strand, counting down.
TGGTCTTCAAATGAATCGGCCCCGCAATCGCAAACTTCTTAAATTCTGCATCCAGCTGCTTGATTTCCCCTTTGATCTCAATGTCCAGACCTTCCGGCATTTTGACCTCCCCGACATTATGAGGATCCGTCGGGTTTGCTGGGGCTTGAAAAGGAACGGGCGGAATCTCAACGGGAGCCGGTGGTTGCACCACGGATGGCGGCAGTACCGCCTCCTCTTGAGCCACAAGGGGAGCCCCGAAAGGAAATAGCAAAGTCAAAAGCCGAAGTCGCCGCGTCACATGCATGGTAGTGAGAAAAATCTTGGGCGATACTTCGGAAAAGTAAAGGATAAATTCGAGAAACGAGAATCGGCGATGGCAACCGAATGAGAAGCATCCCCATCAGCTTTTCTCCGAAAAGTCGAGATTTGGGAAACTTGCCGATTCAGCTTGCCCTGATCAATATTTATGGTAAGATTGACTTACGATGAAAACGACATTATCGAGCAAAGGTCAGGTAGTTTTGCCCGTCGCCATTCGCCAACGCATGGGTTTGCTCCCTGGTGCAGAGATGAACATTAACATCGAAGGAAACCGCCTCGTATTGGTGCCACTGCAATCAGCTCCTCCCAAATGCAAGCAATCAACCAATCCTCTTTCGGGCCTACCCACACTGGAAGTTCATGATTCTTGCTCCCCACTCACCAGCTCTCAAGTAAAAGAACTGCTCGCCGATTTCCCATGATCTACTTACTCGATGTCAATGCGCTGATTGCCGCACTGGTCACGACGCATGAGCATCATCATCGTGTATCCAGTTGGCTCGCCACTTTGTCAAACCAGGATACCCTCGCCACCTGCTCGATTAGCGAATTGGGTTTCGTGCGTGTGCTCGTGCAAGTTCCCCAGTATCGCGTTCCCATTTCGAGTTCGCTCAAAACGTTGCAGCGACTTCGCAAATGCTCGACCCTGAAGGTGATTCAATTTCCTGATCAAAACAGCGCAACAGAATTGCCCACTTGGGTGAAAGGCGGTCGCCAAATCACCGATGGTCATCTCCTCAAGCTCGCGATTTCTCACAACGCAAGCTTGGCCACTCTGGACGAAGGCATCCCGAATGCGTTTCTCATTCCGCCGCCGTGCTGACTGATACTTCCCCGCGGCTGTCATTTCCTCCTGATCCCTTGGCCAGAATGCGCAAGGTGAGGTTTTTACCGAAATACGCAGCTGGCACTTTCATCCGATATTGATTGGCACGCGGCTGACCGCCGGTAAAGCCTTCATGTTTGTCGCTGGCTACCACTTGACCATTATCGAGCAACTCGACTCCTTGAATATCGAGCCCATGAGCGCCTTCGCGATACTGAAAATTCAAGAGCACAAAAGGCTTCTCGGCAGTGGCCGTTACCGCAACTGCAAGCTCCCAAGCCGCTCCAGAGCTGAGAAATTCGGGACTCCATTGCTGCGATGCCTTGGGGCTGACCCGGCGGTGATTCAATCCCAGAGCCGTGAGACGAGCGCCATGACCGACGAGGCGCGCCAAAAATTCATCGGTGTCGGCACGACGTTCAGGTGCCGTCCAAGTCAGCTCGGCCAGCGCGCATGCACGCGGATAAGCTTGGTATTCCACATCATCCGTACGCGGCATGAGTTCGGTCCAAAGTTGGCATTGTGCCCCGAGAATGTTGGATCGACCACTTTCCGTTAAATTGGCTGGAAAGAGCTGGAAGCGATGGATTTGTTCCAACGTGAACGGACCGCCGTAGAGCGCAGAAGGTTCATTGGGTGATTTGACTTGATAGGAATCGAGATAAAAAGGACCGACGGAAGTGTGAACCACACCGTAGCCAGCATTTGCAGCCACAGCACCATTCGCGGCACTGAGCCATGGCATGATCACCGCACCTTTGGCGAGGCGATCGAGATTTTTTCCATGCATGATCTCCTCCCAGCCGACGGCACGACGCTTTTTCTTGGCGATGTGGGCCGCCAGTTCATTGAACATCCAGGCCTGCATGGCATCTTCCGAGGCATTGGGGTGCTCTGGGTCGCTGATGCGCAGTCCGAGTTCGTCGATGCGCTTTTGCGTGTAGGCATCATTTTTCCACTGACCCTTCGGAGCCTCATCACCACCAAAGTGAATCCATGGACTCGGGAAAAGTTCCATCGTTTCATCCAAAACATCCTTGAGGAAAGTCATCGCCCGAGGGTGAACACCAAAAAGATCAGGTGTAATATTGGAACGCACCACCGGGACTTTGCCCGTCGTACCGAGCTCAGGATAGGCTGTGAGCGCCGCCATCGCGTGACCTGGGAATTCAATCTCCGGCACGATGGTGATGTGAAGCTTTTGCGCATAGGCAACGATTTCTCGAACATCCGCTTGGCTATAATGACCGCCGCCATGAAAATGCCCATAGCGATACTTGGCTCGAAACGTGGGATTGGTCGGAATTTCCTCGGGATAATAGGCAGGAAAGTCGCGATGCACCTGCGTGAGCTTCGGATACTTGCGAATTTCCAAACGCCACGCCTCACTATCGACAAGATGCCAATGCAGCCGATTCAACTTTTGCGCCGCCATCGCATCGAGAAATTTCAGCAAAAAATCCTTTGGCTGAAAATGCCGTGAGCTATCCAAATGCAGTCCGCGCCAGGTGCACAGCGGCGCATCTTCGATTCGCAAAGCGGGTGTAGACCAATTCGCTTGCGCTTGTACTTCCCGACCAAACACCGCCGGTGGCAAGGCCTGCAAAAACGTGACAGCCCCGTAAAAAACACCCGCATTCGAGCCGCCACGGATCGTCACCTCAGCGGGCGCGATTTCCAGTTGATAGCCTTCTTGTGGCAACGAGGCATCGATCGACAAACGGATCTAACCGCCACTTGCCTTCACGGAGAACTTCATTCCAGAGCCCGCTGTGAGCCGCGTGGAAAGCCAATTCGCCTCCGATTGTAATGCTGCGGCAGCCGAAATGCCCATGCCATCTTTCAGTGTAAAACGACCGTCTTTTTGCTGAATCGATGCCGGCAAAGGCACGAAAGAAAGGTCCTGAGCGGGAGCAGCAGCAGAAAAAATTCCGCCCAAAATGACAATCGATAACCAAGAACGCATGCGGCATGCTCCTACGGTACAAAGAAGAAAAGCAAGACTTTTGTAGTAGAAAATGAAACAGATCAGCAAAGACTACGTCTTAAGCTCCTTCCATCATCATCTCATCGGCATCGGCAGGATTCATCTCATCGGTTTCCCCCTTCGGTGCGGGACCTTTTTTCGGACGATCAGGTTTGGGCGCTCCGGGCTTGGGTGCATTTTTCTGCATTTCCCAATACGTTTTCAACTCGTCGTGATCGAATTTCAAGTCATCATTGGCATCAATCACCTCGAACACATCTTCCTGAGCATCTTCGGTTTTCCCATGGCCCATCGGTGATTTTTGAAATTCAGAAAAATCGACAAAGCTGTCCTTGTTCATGTCCATCGCCGGAAAACCACGGGGTTCGAGACCAGCTTGACCGTTCGGTGCCTGAGGAGCACCTGGACGTTTTTTGTTCGAGTCTGGACCGTTGGGCCGTTTTGAACCATCGGGAGGGCCCGAGCCATCGGGGCGGCGGTTGGCACCGGGTGGTGGGCCATCTTCGGGGCTGAGTGAACCATCTCCATTACGATCCATGTTGCCGAAAATTTTCTTCTGCCGCTCTTCGGGCAATTTGGCAATCATCGGGCTGGCGACGAACTCATCGAGGCTGATTTTTTTGTCACCATTGGTATCAAGCTCGGCGATGCGTGGAAATGCCCGTTTGCGACCATCCTGTGGGCCACCTGGATTACCCGGAGTGGTTCCGCCTGCCCCCGGGCTGCCAGGACCACCGTTTTGTGGACGCAATTCGGCACCATCGAGCGAGCCATTTTTGTCCTTATCGAGATGGCCAAAAAGTTTTTCCTGCTTATCAGCAGGCAGCTGGGAAATCCGTTGCAATTGGCGGAATTCCTCCATCGCGATCTTTTGATCCTGATTGGCATCGACTTTGCGCCAAAACTCCAGGACGCGCATTTTATCACCACCCGCAGGCGGGCGATTTTTTCCCGGCCCCGTTGGCGACTGCGGCGCAGGAGATTGAGCCTGAGCTGCTACGAGGGAGATCAGGGATAGCAGAGCGATGGAATATTTCATAGTACTGGAACGGTAATTCACGGAAACAAACAATGGCGGCAGAAAAAAGTTGCGCAGTTTGACAAAATTGCAGCTTTCTTCGTCGGCGATTCTGTGCCAAATTCTCTTCGCCCATGCATATACGCGATATTTTACGGCAGAGCAAGCCATCGTTTTCTTTCGAATTCTTCCCAGCACGCACTGAGGCGAGCGCAGAAGAACTGTATCAGACGATCCGCGAACTAGAGCCATTGGCACCGTCATTTGTTTCGATCACCTACGGTGCTGGTGGTGGGACTCGCGAACTTACGCATCAACTCGTAGCCCGCATCAAGGAAACCACAGGTATCCCGCCAATTCCTCACCTCACCTGCGTCGGGCATAGCAAAGCAGAGGTAGAGCAACTTCTTCTCCGCTACGCTGCCCTTGGCGTTTGCAACATCCTTGCGCTGCGCGGCGATCCACCGAAGAATCAACATGACTACGATTGGTCCAAGGGTGATTTCCGCTACGCCAGCGATCTCGTGCGTTTTATTCGCGAGTTCAATGAATCCGGCCTCCATCCACTTGGTGGCTTCGGCATTGGTGTGGCAGGCTTTCCCGAAGGTCACCCCACAACGCCCAATCGACTCGATGAAATGGATCACCTCAAAGCGAAATGCGCTGAGGGAGCAGACTACATTTGCACGCAATTGTTTTTCGACAACCATGATTTTTTTGACTTCCGCGACCGCTGCGCACTTGAAGGCATCAACATTCCAATCATTGCTGGCATCATGCCGGTCACATCTCTTTCATCCATGAAGCGCATGGCAGAGTTGGCGGCCGGGTCGCGCTACCCGGCGAAACTTTTGCGTGCACTGTCGCGTGCTCAAGACCCGCAAGCGGTCGAAAACGTGGGCATTCACTATGCGGCGCAACAATGCAACGAGCTACTCGATGGAGGCGTGGACGGATTGCATTTCTACACTCTCAACAAGAGCAGTGCTACCCGCCAGATCTACCAAAGCCTCGGTATGGTGACATCAGCTTGACTATTTAGGCAAGGTAGGCACTTTGCGATCCAAACTGAGTAATTCCTCAGCTTGATTGGCGGTGATTTCCATCATGCTACCACGCAAAGGAACTTCCATGAGAATGCTTTCGCCGTTAGGAGTCTTGCTAAACCGATCGAGAAATGGAACCTTGGATGGAAATGCTTTCAATGGAAGTGTCAACTGCAAGGCACCATCGTAAACCGCGGTGGCGGCCATTTTTTGTGCCGCACGCGCTTGAGCTTGTTGTTGAATCGATTCCGCTTGGAACAGAGTGCCGAGATCGATCGAGTCATCGTCGAAGCCGACGGTCTTGCCGGAATTTTGCCGCGCTAGCTCAGCGGCCTTCTTCAAAGTCAGCTCATCTTCTCGAGCTTTGGAATTTTCCGCTTTTACTCCAGTAACATCCGCCAATTCCTCTGCGATCAAACCTTTTTTAATCATTTCCATGATTTCTTTATCCTCAAGGGGACGCACGCTGAATCCTCCTTTGACGGTCATCTGCTCAGGAGCGACAAGAATAATGTCAGAAATGGACAGCACGCCACCCGTGGTTTTCAGATTAAAGGAACCATCATGGAATGATACTTTACGGAAACTTCCAGAAGGACTCAAAATGGCCAAGCTATTGAGTAAGGGCAGTCGACTACGCAAGGTGAGCGAATCTCCTTCGCTTAGGGAGATCCGCCCTGCGAGGGAAACGCCCTCTGGAGTATTGGTGGAGCCAAAAATCTTCAACTCACCCGAGAAACGACCATCGAGATACGAGTGATAGTTTTCCTGCAAAAACGCCTCCAGAGGAACGTTTTCGAGCACCACCGTTCCCGAATACTCTGGTCGCGGTCCACCTGCGATTTTCACCTGCCGCATAGAAACTTTACCCATTTTCCCGTCGGCGAATGTGGTCTGCGCTTTCACTTCAAACTCGCCCTTTTCGACTACCAATCCTTGATCGTCGCAGATTAAAACCAATTCTTTGATTTCCAAATTGCGAAGCCAGTTTTGCTCAAAAATCCCGCCCGTAAATTGCAAACGCCAGCCTTTACCCTCCCGCATGGCTAGCATTTTACTGCCCGAAATACTGCCCATCGTCCGCTCAGAATACCCCCAGGTGATCCGCGTTTGTGATGATTCCAAATTCTGGAACTGTACCTTGTCAAAACTCTTAGTCAGCGAACTCGCCAACTTATCTGCATCTTCAGGAGTTTCTGCACCAGCTTTAACATTTAATGACATCCTCTCCACCGTGATGGCATTCGGCTTCCAACGACCGTTCAATCCATCCAGCAACCCCATACGGAAACGTATGCCCGTAGCCTCCATGCTTTCTATGTAGCTATCACCGCCACCATTCACGAGCAAATGCCGGATCATCGCCCGATTCTGACTGCGACTGAAACTTCTCATCACGCCCCATTCGGCATCCAAGCCTGCCACAATTTCATTGCGCAAACTCGTTTTGAAAGACGCTTGATCAGTGCGTTGAATTAGGAAAAACAACGCGATCGCTCCAAGAACGAGAACAAATATCAGCAGCTTGAGCATCAAGCGCAAAACGTGATACATCAACACCGACGTACCACCACCCGCCATCGAGTAACGCATCTGAAACCAAAACCCCTGCTTGGCGACCCATTGGGCCAAGCGGTCATTAAAAACATTGGTTGTATCAGAATCCATGAGTAAGGTTAGTGCAGCAGGGGAATAGAACACCAACCAGTGGGAAAATGCGAGAGTAAAATCTCTTCTGCGAAAAATTGCCTCGCCCACTCGCCCTTAGTCGACTACACCACCTGCGTGGACGATCATGATTACAAGGTGAAATTGGAAATTTTCGAAGGACCTCTCGATCTTTTGCTTTATCTTATTAAAAAAGAAGAAGTCGACATCCATGAGGTCTCGTTGGAGAAAATTACCAAACAATATCTTCTCTACATCAACACTTTCAAGATGCTCAACATTGACATCGCTGCCGAATTCGTGCTGATGGCCGCTAATCTGATGTATATTAAAAGTCGCACACTTTTGCCGAAATCTGAGCAGCCACCTGAAGAAGACAGCGAGGAAGATGACCCACGCTGGGATCTGATTCGCCAGTTGATCGAATACAAAAAATTCAAAGATGCCGCATCATTCTTACTCAAACGTGAGGTTGAAATGGACGGTGCTTTTGCGTATCAAGCTGAAAAAATCAAGGACGAGACACCACCAACCTTAGCAGAAGTCTCGATCTTTGATCTGATCCGTTCTTTTCAAAATGTGCTGAAGCGCTTCGAGGTCACCCATGATTTCGGCTCGATCATCGATGATCGCTACACCGTTGCCGATAAGATCGAGTTGCTCATCACACGCTTTCGCCCGGGCCAATCCATCCGTTTTGAAAACCTCTTTGAACAAGCCACTACCAAGGCAGAGGTGATCGTCACGTTCCTCGCCGTTCTCGAATTGATGAAGCTCAATCAGTTCGTGATCCGCCAAAATACCATTCTCGGCGAAATCGAAGTCGAGCGCCGCGATACGGGGACAACTAGTGCCGCTGAGTTAATCGCTGCTGCAGAAGACGATGCTATTTTGTAGAATTCTTTCGCTCAGAAAGATACAACTCGATCAATTCATCCAGTTGGGCTTCCTCATTGGTGCCCAGGCAGGGTCGCACGATGGCTCAGTTTTTCTGTCGAAGCAATTGCCCTCATAATTTCATCAACGGGGGCGATAGCTCAAGTGTCGATTTTTCCTAATATCAGCATCTTTCGCATTGCGCAAACCCATAGCAGCCGCCGATCGCAAAATCCATCCCTGTTCCCCTCGTTCCGCCTTGAGGATAAAGGAGTATTCTCTCTCAAACTCATCGGACAGCAAATCACCTACTGCCTTACTCAAGTCAGAGGAAAATCCCTCCACTCGTAAAAGACTCCCTTCTAGCTTCATCGCCAATGACTTTGGCAGAACCAAATGCACTACCACCCAGAGCACAACGAGATAGACAGCTATAGCTTTCTGCGCCCAGATAATTCGATAATCCATGCTGGGTTCACAGCTTCGGAAATGTATTTTCCCACTCGTGCAGATCATAGCCCACACCCAGTCCTCCAATTTCTTTCAGCAATTCTCCACACCGTTTACGCCATTTTTCATAATCAGGTGCGCCGCGCTCAGCGTCTCGACTATTCGGAAAAACCAAATAGGTAACCTTTAAATCAGACACTGGACGACTGTAGGGGCTGGCCCGTGGATTGAGTTGTTTTGCCATGCGCAACGATGCCTCGCCCGCTTTAAACGTCGGCCCGCCATCTCCCACGATACAGGGATACAATTTTTGATCGTAAATCACCACTGCGTAGTCACCCACACGCGGCGCATAATTATCGTTCGACGCCGTGAGCAAATGCACCGGTATCACGATAAAAGGATCATATTCCGCTACCAAAAAACTCCGCGCTTTCATATCAGCAATGCCCCGTTTTAAATACTCGATCCGATCCCGCAACCACGCCTTGCGCGCCGCACTTGTTGCCGGATCTGCTAGCTCCACGTTCGCATTACCAATGCGCGTCTCCCACCCTGCGACCATCGGATTCGGTGTCTCAGTTTGTTTTTTCCAACCGTAGCTTGTAAAGGGCTGGTAATTCGCAGACTCCACAATGCTAGCAGGCATCGTGGCAAGCCGATCTCCGTCCGAGCCATCAGACACCACATCCATCTCAGATTGCAGCAAAAAGACTCGTCGAGATGTTTGGGGATCACGCAAGTGCAAGATGGTCTCCACATCATAAAAGTTGTGCTTGCTCAGCAATTCATTCAACTGCGTGGCATTCTGCTTGATGCGGGAAATTTTGTTCTCATAGAGCTTCGCAAAATGTGGCGAAACTTCCGATTTTTCTAATAACTGCGGCAACTTGGGCAAGATTTTTTCCAATCCCGGCGTCGCCTGATTCAGCTCAACAACCGTGCTAGCTGCACGTGGAATTTTCACCCGCAATTGATACTCCGCCTTGTAACTCTCTGTGGCGATCCGCTCTTTCGAGGCCTCAACTCCCGATTCCACAACGACCTTGGCTTCAAAGGGAATCCCGTTGGCTAGCATTTTCACATTTCCTCCCGTGCTACTCGCAGAGGCATCCACACGCGGCGTCACTGTTTCCGGATTTTCTTGCTTGGCTTTATTCGCTTTATACTCGCGCATTTTCTTGGCGAGTTCCTCCTCCATCTCCACCCGTAAGCGATCTTCTACCTGACGCTCCAAATCCGCTTCATCCTGCGTGCTCATATTACCGCTTGCGCGTAAACTCAGCAAAGCCGACTTGATTTTTCCCGCCAATGGCGAAAAAAGTACCGCAGTGCCCAGCAACATCGCCACAATCAAGGTAATCCACCCCCACGGCGGCTTCGCTTGCGGTTGGCGTGATTTCACGCCCTCGATATGATGCGGATTATTACTCATCGCCGATAATCCTAAACAATCGTTGCTGTAAATTCAACCGGAATCGTCATCCGCAATAATCAAAGAGTCAAACACCAGCCACCGCGCGTCTCACAAAAAACACATACTCTGTCTGCACAAAAAAATGCGCAGATGGTCGAAACCTTGCGCATTTTCCCACGGTTTGTGAACCCATTGTCATCACCGAACACACAGGATCCGGCGCTCTTCGTCACAATCAAAGACCAAACTCAATCACATACTGCAACCACACCGTACTCTCAGACTCACCACCAGGCAAGAAATCGGCATTGTATTGCAAGCGTGCCATGCCATCGAGTTGCTCAAGCAGCTGATGCTGATAGCTCAAGTTTGTGCTCAGGCGAACGCGCTCATACAAGCCCGCTGCATCGCTCCCCGAGATCCACTCCGCTCGCGAGTTAGAGCTCAGTTCTTCCGTCAAGGAATACCCCATGGCCAAAGCCACCGCAGTCTCGTGGAAATTGTGATCATCACCAGAATCTTCTTCCACGCACTCGACTTTGCGATAGTTCACCTCCGCAGAAAAGCTGGCGTCTTTTCCACCCAAGGTCACATCGCGCGAAACATCAGCGCCCACCACAAAAGTATTGCGGCCAAAATGATTCTCGCCATGCATACCAGATACGCCCCACTGCGCCCCACCGATTTCCGTGGCAAAACGACCATGCACAATGTTGCGCACCGCAAATCCCTCTTCCGCATGAATCAACGGCTCCTCTTCTTCTTCCTCATGCTCGTGCTCGTGAGCAAACTCGTATGCCGAGCCTACACCGATCGTCAGCACATGCTGTTGCTCGGATCCAAATTCATAGCCCAAGGAAAAACCTTCCATGATCAAGCCATCCTCGCCCAAAAATCTCGTGTTCATCAAGTTGCTCTCCACAAACGAACGAGCATGCAAGTGCAAATGATTTTGCAGTCCCACTTCGGGCATATAGATGCCTGTCTTAATCAAAACCCGCGGCGTCATCCGGAACTTGATGAAAGCCTCTTCCCAGTGGCCATTCCACTGCGTATGGCGATCCCATTGTTCATTGTAAATCGCCACCATCGAAAAATCATCCCCCACATGCACCGCTCCGCCCACTTCCAAGGCCTGCATGTTCCACCCGTCTGAACGTGGATCGTGATGCCCAGCATCCTCGAAAAAATGATCGTCTCCTGTACTGCCACCAAGCGCCATCGACGCGCTCACATGCGGTGCAAAACGCATACCTTCCGATTTCTCATTCGCATGCCCATGCTCGCAGTTTTCATCGTGATGATGAACTTCCGCAGCGACAGGACTCGCAAGAACCAACAAAGACAATAGTGCATGACGTGACATGCGCTGATTTTATGCACATGCAATTAAAATGCAATAGCAAAATTTCATCTTTAGCAAAAAAAGTGATCCTCCAATCATCAATCGCTCTTTTCTGGCATCGGCAAAATTTCCGCAATCTCAAAATCAATCAAACAAAACCGCCCCAATTTCGCCGAATACGTCACATTCCTCGCCTCCGCATCACCATGCCGCACTCCAAAGTCGCGCTCCAGTTCCGCAAACAATTCCTTCGCTTTCACTGGAGTCAAATCCGGCACCGGACTACCGCAGTTGGTGCTCACAAAATACAATTCCTCTGGATGCTCCTCCACCAACCTCGGCACATACGGACATTCCCGTTCACCAAGCACCTTCAGCACCGCCACTTCCGTCGCATAGCGTTTGTCCGCATCCGTGCCGCGAAATCGCTTATGCACCATGCCATTCCAGTCAATGCGAACATGCGCGCGAATCCCATCTTTCAAATCTCTCATAACTTATAAAGACAAGATAAACTTGGCTGCCGAAAAGTAAATCAACATTCCTGTGACATCCACCGTCGATGCCAACGAAGGCGAAGACACCACCGCTGGATCAAGTCGAATGCTCCGCGCCCCAATAGGCAACAGCGCCCCTAACAAGGTCGAAGAAAACACCTGAATCAACAGCGAGGCACTCACCGCCAGGGCCAAACGCGCATAGGTCACATCCGTCTGCGCTTGCAACATCGGCAATAGAAAATAAATGAATGCCCCCATCGCCACCCCCAACGTAGCCCCGAGCAGCAACCCCGTCTGCATTTCCTTCCACGCGATCCGCATCGCCGTGCCAGGGCTCACTTCACCCAATGACATCGCTCGAATCACCATCGTCGCCGCCTGACCTCCCGAGTTTCCACCCGCAGCCACCACCATCGGCAAAAACAAACTCAACACAAAGGCCTGATTCAGCACCTCACTGAAACGAAACATCACGTAACCCGAAAAAATCGATACAAACGCCAAGACCACCAGCCAAATCACCCGCCGGCGGAAATGGCTCTGCACACTCGTATTCAGATAGCTCAACTCCGATTGTTCACCACCGATCGCCGCTAATTTTTCAATATCCTCTGTGGACTCCTCTTGCAAAATTTCCATCGCATCATCGTAGGTAATCACGCCTAACAAATGATCAAACTCATCCACTACCGGCAACACAATCAAATCATACTTCGATAGCATCCGCGCCGCAGCCTCCTGATCCAGAGTCGCCAATACGCGCTCATCCGCATCCTCCATGATGTCGTGAATCAATGTCGCCCACGGATGGAATGCCAGATCACGCAAACGCACCTTACCCACCAAACGCCCCTGCTCATCCACCACAAAAATCCGCGACAAAGTCTCCGCAGAATCCTGATCTCGGCGCAACACCGTGATCGCCTGCTTCACGGTCATATCCGCCGTGATCCGACCGATCGACGTCGTCATCCTACCGCCAGCGCTATCCTCCTCATACTTCAGAAGATTCCGCGTCAGCTGCTCATCATGCGGCCCCAGCAGGGAAAAAAAACGTCGCTGATTCGCCGGTGATACAATCTGAAAAATATCCACCCGGTCATCGTCCGAGAGATTGCCCAAAATGATCCGCAACTGCGCCGGCTTGAAATGCTCCAATGCCTCCTCAATCAATGTCCAGGGCAACTCACCAATCACATCCGTTGCCAATTCCGGACCAATTGTCTTCAAGAAAAAATCACGCTCTTCTTCATCCAGATTCTCATACAGATGCGCCAAGTCCGCATAGTGCAACTCTCCCGCCGCTGCTAACAGAGCCGATCCATCGCGCGCCTCCATCGCCGCACGCAGTTGCTCCACTTGATCAACATCCAATTCCTCCGCCACACCCCGATCATGCCTACCCACCCCACAACCCGCAAGCCCCAATTGGAAACAAGTAAGGTAAGATCTAAGTTTTTAGCGACAAGTTGACCAGTGACCAGTGACCAGTGACCAGTGACCAGTGACCAGTGACTAGTTGACCAGTTCCCCAAACTCCATTACACTCCCATCCATGTCCGCATCCTCGCACACTTATGCCCTAATCCTCGCCGGTGGTTCAGGCACCCGCTTCTGGCCTCTCAGCCGCGATCATAAACCGAAACAACTTCTCGATCTCTTCAACAGCGGCACCCTCCTCGCCCAGACCATCGATCGACTCCACGGCCTCGTTCCGATCGAGAACATCCTCATCCTTACCAACGAAAAACAAGTCGCCGCCGTACGCGAGCTCGCCCCCATGCTCCCCGCCGAAAACATCATTGCCGAGCCCGCCAAGCGCGACACCGCACCAGCCGTAGCCCTCGGCATCGGCATCATCGCCGCCCGCGATCCCCAAGCTATCATGATGGTCCTCCCCTCCGATCAACTGATCACCAACACAGCGGCCTACCAATCCGTGATGCGCGATGCCATTACCATCGCATCCCATTGCGATGGACTCATCACCGTCGGCATCAAACCCACCTGGCCCTGCCCCTCCTACGGCTACATCGAACGCGGCGAACGCGCCACCATCAACGGAGTAGATTGCGAAAATCTCCCCTACGAGGTCAAACGCTTCCGCGAAAAGCCCAGCACCGACCTCGCCGAGCAATTTCTCGCCCAAGGCGGCTTCTCCTGGAATGCCGGCATGTTCGTTTGGTCCATCCCCGCTGTCACCGGTGAACTCACCCGCCAATGCCCCCAGCTCGCCCACTTCATTTCCGAGCTCCGCCACTCAACCGACATCGCCGCCACCATCGCGGCCCAGTTTCCCGCACTCACCCCCATCTCCATCGACTACGCCCTCATGGAAAAAGCCAAACGCGTCCTCAACCTCGAGGCCACCTTCGATTGGGATGACGTCGGCTCTTGGATCTCCATCGCCAAATACCTCCCCCAACAAGGCATCCAAAACGCCACCAATACCGCCATATCCGAGATCGACTCCGAAAACAACATCGTCTTCAACGATCGCAAAAACTCCCACATCGCCCTCCTCGGCGTCGATGACCTCATCATCGTCCAGACCGAAGACGCCCTACTCATCGCCAACCGCCACCAAGCCGACGCCATCAAAAAACTCTCCGATATCCTTCCCAAAAACCTTCTGTAACCCGCAGCAGATCTCAAGCTTGGCGGACAAATGGTACTATGTCCGCAGAATTTCACTGATCACTTCACACTGAACACTTCGCACTCCAGTCCCCACCCCGCTCTCGGCATCGACTTCGGCGATTCCCGTATCGGCATCGCTGCGTCCGATCCCGTAGGCATCATGGCACATCCCGTGGAAACCATTCACGTCCACAAAACCGATGCCCTCTCCCGCATAGCTGAAATCATCCAGCAGCGCGGCATTCGCACGCTCATCATCGGACTGCCGCTTCGGCTCGATGGCTCCGAGGGTGATGCCGTAAAAAAAGTCCGCAGCTTCGCCCAAAAACTCGAAGCTCAGCACCCCCAACTCCCCCTCCACTTTACCGACGAAACCTTCACCACCGTCACCGCCTCCGCCAAACTCCATGAGGCCGGGAAAAATGCGAAAAAACAAAAACACCTCATCGACCAAGCCGCAGCAGTAGAAATCCTTCATGCCTGGATGGAAGGAGAGTAAAGCCAACGCGCCAACTTTTTGTGAAGCGTCAGCATTCCTGATTGCACTCCAAAACGCACACAGCACAACTGGAAAAAAATCTAACACGTGTGAGCGACATCAAAGAAATGACCCTCTACGCTGGCCCCCTTGACGGCAACACCATTACGATCCATCGCGGATGCACTTGGCATACTCCAAGAGATCGACGAAGAACGCGAATCTTAGCCAAATGCAAATTCACCGCTTAATGGCGCGAATGCGAAACCCCACGATTCAAAAAATCCGTTCAATCCGTCGTGAAAAATCTCTCTAATAGAGAAGACCTCCGACAATGCTAACAAGCCGCGCCTGTGACGCAGATCGTTCAACCCACGCGGAACACGATGCGTGCTTTGGTCGTGTCGTAAGGAGACATCTCCATACGCACCACGTCACCTACAACGAGTCGGATGAAACGCTTGCGCATTTTGCCCGAGATGTGAGCCAAAACCTCGTGACCATTGCTCATCTTTACCTTGAACATCGTTCCGGCCAAAACGGCGGAAACGGTTCCTTCAACCTCAATCGCCTTATCTTCGCCACCCTTCGCACCTTTGCGAATTCTTGGCCCCGCATCGGGACGTGGCCCTGAGGGGCGTGCGGATCTGCCTCGTTGGCCGCCCGGTCTGTTGAAATTTGCCATATTCTTGTTCGTAGAGTCCTCTCTATGTGCCATAAAAATTGATTCGTTACGGCTCAAGGACTCTCGCGATTTTTTATCAATTGGCAATCCTAAAATAAAAAAAACGTTAAAATTTTGAGATTTTGCATTGACAGAACCGACGCAGCCTCCTAGTTTTCGCGCCCCGCAGCAGCTCAACGGCCGCAGCGCTGGGATTCATCACAAGTATTTCCTTCTCATTCATTGTAACTCCAACTGCTATCCTTAACTGCTAATCAAGTCTGTATGAAAACATTTTCCGCCAAGCCACAAGACGTGCAACGCACATGGCACATCATCGACGCCAAGGACAAAATCCTCGGTGCCGTAGCTGTTGAAGCCGCAGTTCTTCTCCGTGGCAAGCACAAGCCGATTTTCACCACGCACATCGACACCGGTGACTTCGTTGTCATCATCAATGCAGACCAAGTGCGTTTCAGCGGCACCAAGGAAAACGACAAGATCTATACCCGCTTCACAGGCTTCGTAGGTGGCAAAAAAGTGGAAACTCCACGCATGGTTCGTAAGCGTCGTCCCGTGCTCATGCTTGAGCGCGCTGTTTGGGGCATGCTTCCGAAAGGCAGCCTTGGCCGCCAACAATACACCAAACTGAAAGTGTATGCTGGTGCTGAGCATCCGCACGCCGCCCAACAACCAGTCGAGCGCACCATCGCCTAATTTCCTTACTCATTCCTTTCCCAATCAATTCCATGAGCGAAATCACTACCGCATCTGCCACAGGCCGCCGCAAAAACGCCATCGCACACGTTTGGCTTTCCGAAGGCTCCGGTCAAATCATCATCAACGGTCGCACCTTTGAAGAATACCTCCCCACCATACCATTGCAAAACACCGTTTTGCTTCCCTTCCAACACGGTCACTTGATCAATAAGTTCGACGTGAAAGTGGTTGCCAAAGGCGGCGGCATTCATGGCCAAGTTGGAGCCATCAGCCTCGGCATCTCCCGCGCTCTTACTCAGCTCGACCCAGAGATCCGCAAGCTCATCAAGCCACACGGTCTCCTGACCCGCGACGGCCGCATGAAAGAGCGCAAAAAAGCAGGCCGCCCCGGCGCCCGCAAACGCTTCCAGTTCTCCAAACGTTAATCCGTTTCCAGACTCTTTTTCAAAAAAACCGCATCCTCACCGATGCGGTTTTTTTGTGCCTGTTTTTCCGAATGTTTCGCAAACGCTTCTGCAGGAAAAACCAATCATTAGTCCATGATTACATGCGTTAGGATTTGATGTTTTCAGGTCAAAAGGTAAATGCCATAAGATGCAAATTCACAGTGCAATAGATTGCGCATTCTGGCGCATATCAAGGCATTGCACCGCAACACAGCAT